>NZ_QEWA01000055.1:0-49816 GCF_003390775.1 Thermobacillus sp.
AGGGGGAACGTTTACCCATCTAGCCTGCAATCACTCGAATTGACTGGAAAAACAGCCACAAAATTGAATGGAATCTTTGCTGATCGCTTCATCCGACTAGCGCTATTCCGGACTTTCGAAATTCAGGTTAAATATTCATAAGACCGCGAAGACCGTTCCGGCCAGCCCGAACAGCAAGATCGTCCGAAGCATGCTGCCGCTCAATCCGAAATCGTAACGCAAATCTCTGACCAGCAAGAACAACAGGCCAAACCCGGTACCCAAGACAAGCAAAAACGGCTGGCGCCGTCCTCCCGGGCGGGCGCGTCCGTTTTGCGGTGAAAGATAAGCCGGTTATAAGCGTGAAACTTATAAAGTCTTATCTTTTAAAATAAACCGCCTCCCGCGATACTGCGATACAAACCGGTGTCTGCTTCGATATGCCATGCGGTCCGCCATCACGGACGGGATGCCGACAAGGAGATAGAAGGCGGCAAGGACCATGCTCCCCGTAAAAAACACATATCCAAACGAATCGTTGTCCGGCGCGTTCCTCTGGTTAAACGTAAATATCGCCGACAGGGGGATGGCGGACAGGAATGCGGAAAAGGTTTTGGCCATCATCATATTCGGTTCTCCCTTCTCTCCGGCCGGCCACGTTAACGCCCACATTTGGCGATAGATCTTTCATGGAATATCCATATTTTTACACAATATCACTCCGCGGTTCATCAACAAAAAAGGGGGATGCGCCGTCACGCAAACCCGCCTGTCTCACAGAAATCGCTGACCAAATCTTCCACAAGCGCTTCCTGATGAACCTTCCGCCCCACTTCCCGCATCACGGCGCACAATGAGCGATCCCATTCCACCACCATATTCGCCAGCCTTGAAAGTTCGCCTCCGTCGAACGCCGGGCCCGGCAAAGACCGGATCGCCGTCAGATAAGACTCGCTGTCAAACCGCCATGGCGCAAACCGCTCCGGAAACAGACCGGCCAATGTCCGGGCCATGGACAGCCCCTTGATGTCGAAGTCTCCGGAATAGTAAAGCTTGCAGCCGTCGCCCGAATACTCCAACGCGCGCTGCATCCAACGGATCGCCGCCGCGCTGGCCGGTCCGCTCGTGCAGATCAGCGCGGGAGGATCGCCGTCCATCACCACCGGTCCGGCCGCATCCACAATCGTTGAAAATACGGCGGGATTCTCGACGACATAGAGCGAAGAACAACGCGGAATCCGTTCGGCCGCCTCCACCTGCCGCAATGTCCACACCCGCGGCATCGCCGGCTCGTCCGGAACCGGAACATACCAGTGAACGATAGAAGACAGGTCGTCATCCAGGATGCCAAATCGGCGGTACAGTTCCCGCAGCTTCAACGTCCCGGAACCGTCTTCCTCTTCCCGCGAATCTCCGGCACCCAACTCGGAGGCGGCATCGCCGCCGCCCGTCGAGGCGACGCCGTCCTCCATATCCGCGCGTTCCCTGAGCACCGCCAGTAGCATCCGGCCGGCGGGATGTCCGGCATCCAGCGCGTGGGCATCGCCGCTGATCCGGGCAGCCAACACCGGGAGCCGGATCGGCCGACCCGCGCCGCGCTCCGCGCCCGCGAACAGGAAGTCCAGCACGCGCACGACAACCCGAAGCGACGACAGGGCCTCTTCCGGATCGGCCTTGTACAGTTCCCGCAGCGCGGGCAGTCCGGCCCCGCAACCCTGTTCCAACCGGGACAGCCATTCGGCGGCAACCCGAGACATCGCCGTTCCCGCGGATTCCCGGGCCGTCCGGAAAAACTGCTGCCACGCTGCGTCCCGCAGCAGCAACCGCTCACTTCTCGACAGCAGCGGCGTGCCCTCCAGCACCTGATGCAACTCCAGAAGGCCGATCGCAAACGCTGAATCCCGAAGCTCCGCCTCGAACAGGGTGAGCGGGATCTCGGCCGTGTCCCCGGGCCTTAAGTTCCAGCCGAAGAACTCGCCGATCGCCTCGCATTCGTCCGGCGACAGATCCGGCACGACCGCCTTGCCGCCGATCCGCCCGAGCGATGCATACTTCCTCCAGACAGCGGCCAGCATGCGCCGGAAGGCTGGCCGGCCGAAATATTGGGCCGCCCTCCGCGGACCATCGCCCCGCTGCTCGTCCGTCCTCATGACGCATCCGCCTCGTCCGGCACATATTCCCTGACGCGCCCGTTCCACCGGTAGCGGAACAGCGTGATGAAATCGGCGTCCTTTGGGCGGTGGATTTCATAGATGGCCAGCCGGGGCACCGTGTCGTAACAGCCCCACAACACCTGCGATGTCATCATGTAGTCGAAGCCCATTTCGGTGAGCAGTTGGAACATGTCGCGCATGTTCTCTTCGTCGACCCCGGCGAACGCCTCGTCGAGCGAGATGATCCGCGGCGCGTCGGGACGGGCGTCGGAATACCTCGACCAGGCCGCGGCGAACAGCGGAATGTACATCGCCATCGCCTTCTCGCCGCCGCTCAGCACATTGAAGCGCGAATCGGTGAGCGGCCGGTACCCGGTCTGTTCCCCTTTGCGATACTTCAGCTCGAACTGGAACCAGTTGCGGTAGTCAAGCACCTCGTACAGATGCTTGCGCAGCGACTCCTTCTCGCTCAGGGCGTTCTGCTTCGCGTAGCCGATCTGCGAGCGGAAATGCCGGATCATGGCGTCAATCTCGTCTTCGCGCAGCCGGTGGGCGTCCCGCTTGAGCAGCTCGACGAGCACCGCCGTGTCCAGCTGCTGTTCGTTCGCCGCCGCCTTCTCCCGCCATTCCAGCTTCAGCCGCAGGCCGCTCGACGTGTTGCGCTCTTCCATGAGACGGTTCATGCGGTCCACCCAGCTTTCCGCGCGGTGGATGCGCTGGCGGATCGCCTTGCCGACGCTGCGCAAGATGATCTCCTCGTACAATTCGCGGTCCTTCTCGCTGAGCAGCGCGCTCTGCTGTTCCTCGTCACGCTTCAGTTCCTCGAGCAGCAACGAAGGCGGCTGCGGATGCGCGCGGTCCCTTTTCGAGGCCAGCACGATCCGTCCCGTGTCTTCCTCGATGTCCAGCTCGAGCACGTAGTCGGTCAGAACGCTCCGCACTTCATTGAACTGCTCCAGCAGCGTGTTCTTGACCGTGTCCGCGTTCCGGCCGGAGAACGCCGCGTCGTAGCGCTGCCGGATCGCATGGGCCAGCTCTGCCGCCCGTTCCGCGCCCGCGGATGCGGCTTCGGCCGCCGCGTCCCGCCATTCGTCCAGAAGCCGCCTGCCGATCTCGCGCCGCCAGCGCTCCAGAGCGTCTTCCAGCAGCCGCCGGCACTCGGCTTCCCGCTCCCGCACCAGTTCCACGCTTGCTGCCGCCTTGCCCGCCGCCTCGGTGGCATCCGCCAGCCTCGCGGACGCCGCCTTCCGTTCCAGCAGCAGCCGCTCCCGCTCCCGCTTCAACGTCTCGATGCGGCGGGAAATATCGGCCAGCCCGAGATCATCCATCAGCCTGCGCAATGCGTCCACCTGGGCGCGCAGCACGCGGCGGCGATCCTCCAGTTCATCCGTCAGCTGTTCGTCCTGTCCGATCGCGTCTTCCGCGGCTTGCCGCGCATGACGCAAGTCGTCTGTCCGCCGCTCCAGATCGGCCTGCCGCCGCCAGGCGGAATGCAGGTCCGAGAGCGCCGCCTCATAGTCCCTCGCCGCGGCCAGCGCCTCTTCGAGGTCCCGTTCCCGCTTCAGCCGCGACCAGGATTGTGTCAGTTCGGTCAACTCCCGCTGCAGTTCGCGCCATTCGGCCGACTTCGCCTTGAACCGCTCGAGCGCGCGATGCTCCTGACCGAGTGCGGCCTCCAACCTGGAAGCCGCATCGTTCAGGTCCTGCAGCCGCTGCTCAAGATTGGCCGTGTCCGGGAAACCGCCGCTCTCCTCAATCGCCTGCCGCTCTCTGGCGGACAGGTCGGCCAGCCCGCGGTCGAGATCGGCGATCCGTTCGGCCAGCGCCTCCAGTTCCCGCTGCAGGCGCGCGATCTCCAGCAGCCGAGTCCGGCGCCGCGTCTCCTTGCCGATATACTCGGCGCGCGCCTTGCCGGCCGTCTGGCCGGCGAGCGGACCGATCCGCCAGGCTCCGGCGCCCGACAGGGCGGCCCCCTGCGCGTCAAGTCCATACGCCCCTCCGTCATCGACCCACAGCACCGTCCGCAATACCGCGTCAATCGTCTCATTTGAGAGTCCGGATTCCGCCGGGGGCGACGGAACGAGCACATCGGCCAGCGTGTAACCGAACTCGATCGGCTGCGGAACAATCCAGGCCTCCTCTTCATCGTCGCCCGCCGCGCCGATCCGTCCGTCCGGCGAAATCCAGGCGTCCAGCAGCCCCGCGCGCTCCAGCGCTTCCTCGATCCGCGCCCGCCGCGCATCGTCCACATCCGCGCGGAAATCGCAAGCGGCGTACAGCGGCGCACCGCTTCCGGGCGCGCAGCGCTCGCGCCGGCGCGCGCGCGCATCGCCCCGGGGCGGCTCGGGCTCGCGCTCCGCTTCCCATGTCCGCTTCTCCTCCGCGAGCCGCTCCCGCTCCAACTCCAGCATCCGCCGTTCATGCTCCAGCCGCAGCCGCTCGGCGGCCAGTTGTTCCCGTCTTGCGGCCAGCGCTTCCCGCATCGGCGCGCGGATCGCTTCGGCGGACCGGGTGTTCACGCCGAACGCCGACACCGCCTCGAACGTCTCGCGGACCCGATCCTCGCCGAACGGCAATTCGACGAGCGCATCGCGCCACATGACGATTGTTTCGCGCAGCGCGTCCTTGCCTTCTTCAAGCGCCCGCGCACATTCATTGCGCTCCCGCTCCCGTTCGTCCCTTCCCTTGCGCGCTTCGCCCAGGTCCGCTTCCAACTCCCGCACCGCCCGGGCGGCGGCCTGCTCCTCGCGCGCCTTCGCAAGCGCCATTTCCAACCGTTCCCTGTGCCGCTTCAGATCGCGCCGCCAAGGTTCCCTCCACACATCATCCGCGGGTTCGCCGCGCTCCCACAGCCGATGATGGACCGCGTGATCGGCGAATTCGATCTCTTGCGCGATCGATTCGAGCTCTTTCAACAACTCCTGTTGTTCCGCGCGCAACCGGCCGCGATGCAGTTCGGCTTCCTCAAGGTCGCGTTCGACCGCCAGAAGACGGTCGCGGTTCCTGCGCAATCGTTCATGCGCCAGTTCCAGATGTTTCTCCGCATCCGCGAGCGCGGCCGCCGCCGCTTCCAGCTCCCGCTGCTTGCCGATCGCCTCGTGGTTCTCCAGCACGTCCAGCTCGCTCTCGGCCTGCCCGATCGCCGCTTCCAGACGCGAAATGTCCGCCATCGCGGCCCGTTTGTCCTCTTCCGCCTGCTTCAGGTTCGCCTCGCTCTCGCGAAGCCGCGTCTCCTGCCCGCGATGTTCCGCGCTCGCCTCCAGCAACCGCGCCGATTCGTCGTACAGCGTCCGCCGGTTGTAGCGCTCGTACGTCTCCTGCAGCCTGCCGAGTTCCCGCATATGGAGACGCAGCTCGTCCAGCCGGTCGGCTATCTGATCCATGTCCTCCAGCACTTCGGAGAGCGGCCTGAGCTCATCCTCCTGCAGCGGCGGGAGCGCGCTGTGCAGAATGTCATAGATCGCCGACGGCTTGAATTCCTTCGACAGCTTCGGGCTGCGCAGCTGGATCATCAGATGCAGAAGATCCTGATAGCTCTCCGCGTCCGCGAAACCGAACAACTGCCGATTCACCAGATCGCGATAGGACGCCTGATCGTGCACCACCTGGCCACCGGCGCCGATCGCCTTCTCCAGCTCCTGCCGGCCGAGTGGAATCCGGGTATGGTGTTCGAGCCAGTGATTCCGATCGTACAGCCAGAAATCGATCCCGATCCTCCGCCCGTCGTCGAGCAGAAATCCCCAGAACTGCACCTGGGCCGCTCCCCGCCGCGCGCGAAGACCGATGCCGATCGTCTTCGTCAGCCCCCTCGCGGGATGGACGAATTCCATCCACAAATAGCCCGTGACGTCCGTCTTGCCGCTGTCCGGCTCGCCGAGCAGATAATACTCGATGCGCCGGTCGCGCGAACCGAACGGATCGAGGCGGTGCGGACGCTTGTCTCCGTCGAGGACGAGCGGGAGAAAACTTTGCATCGTCACCGACTTGCCCGATCCGTTCGCCCCACGCAGAATGAGCCGTCCATCCTCCAGTTCGAACACTTCTTCATCGTAATGCCAAAAATTGAGGATGCCGACGCGCCCCATCCGCCATCTGCCGTCCGCGTTCCCCGTATAGACCGTCATTCCGTCGCCTCCTCCGGTCTTTCTTTATTCTCCGCATCCGTTCTATGGTTCGTCATCCGTGCCCGCGATGTCGTATTCCCCGCTCCAGCGCGACAGCACAGGAAAGATTCTGAAGCGGTGCCCGTCCTCCCACTCGCCCAGCCGCCACTCCGCCATGTGGCGGGTGCATTCCTCCGCCAGCTGGGCCGAGGACATTCCGCGGTATTCCTTGCTCCAATAAGTCTGATGCTGTTCCTGCAGGCGCAGAAGCATCCCTTCCAGCTCCGACCGTTCGAGCAGGATCGTTCCGTCCGGTTCCGGCCGCAAGCCGCCGTCTTCCATGCCGAGACGGCGGCGCAGCTCACCGGCCAGCAGCAGGACGAGATCCGACACACCGGCCAGCGTCGGGAACAGCTCCGCCTCGCTCGTCAGTTCGGGATGGAAGAACAGAAGTCCCTCGCGGTATCTTCGGCCTTCCCATCCGAGCATCCGCTGCAGATGGTCCATGATCGACCTGCGCTGCGTCAGCACATAGGGCAGCAAATCCGCTTCCCAATCCCGGTCAAGCACGGCCGGCTCCATCAAGAACCGCCGGTAGACGCGATGGCGCCGGCGCATGTTCTCGCCGTCCGGCGTGTCCGCGTATCGGATCGGATCCGTCAGTTCCTCCATCCGGACGTACATCGTCAGATCCTGCGGGAACCGGCGGAGCACATAGCGGGCATGGGACGAACATTCGTAGAGCGCGTTCCGTTCCTCGCTCTGCGCCCAGCCGCTTTCGTCCCCGTCGACCGCGATCAGCACGCCGAGCGACGTCAGCTTGCGCAGCGCCCGGGCCATCGACATCCGGTGATGATAGATCTTCCAGTCCGCTTCCAGGCCCGCCGCGTTCATCTGTTCGCGCACTTCTTCCACCAGCTCCGACAGAAGAAACTGGTCCATCTCGGTCTTGTCTTCCAGATACCACAGCACATAGGTGAAAAAAACGTAGTCGCTGACCTCGCGGAACTCCTCGAACCCCATCCACGGGTGCGGTATGGCCGGCGTCTTTTCCAGCTTGGCGAGACTGCGCGTGACGATGAGGGGAAGACCCGCCTGATCCATGAACCAGTCCCGCAGCTCCTCGTAGTCATCCCGGATCGCGAAGTAGAGGTCCGGATCGTCTTCCTTCAGGATCCATGGCCGGTTCAGCAGCGCGTGGACGCATTCCCGCTTGCGCTCCAGCGCCTGCGCCGAAGCCGCCTCCGTGCGGGCCGCCCGCTTCGCCCGCGCGATCGCGCTCATGCCCGCGTTGCCGCCGCTCATTCGCCCCGTCCTCCTTCCGCCGCCGCGGCCGCCATCCGGGCCGCGTCTTCCATCGCGAAGACGAACTCGTAATCCGGCAGCTCCAGGTCGCCGTCTTCCGATCGGAGGATGGTCCGCCGCGCCGTCCGGGGATTCGTCATGGCGATGACGACGCCTTCCGGCGTCATGAACGAATGCCGAGGCGACGCGTTGCATCTTCCGATCCAGTGCAACAGCCGCAAGCGCACGGCGGACGGCACGACGCCGAGTTCGGATACGACGAGCTTTCCACGCCGCAGCAGATCCTGCATGACCGCCCATTCCTCCGCCTGGCGCCGCCGGTACGCCTCCCGCTCGCGCCGCTTCCGTTCGGCATGCTCGGGCACCGGCTCCGTCTCCTGCCGCCCGATGCGCTTCCGGCTGCGGGAGCGCAAGGCGCGTACCGTCGGCTCCTCGTCCCACATCGACTGGTCGGCCCGGTCGGTCAACCGCAAATCTTCACCTTGCAGATGGCGTGTCCGAAACAAGCCGAACACGAGCCCGGCCAACCTGTGCGCGTCCTCCAGCCGCTCCATCCGCGCGAACCAGCCGGCGAGATGTTCCAGTTCCTTCTTGCGGCTGACGCCGGAGCGTTTTCTTTCTTGCAGGCGGATGACGCTGCGCACGACGCGCGCGATCGTGTCCTTCGTCGCCCGCTCGAGCAGCGCCAGCTCGGACGGGGCGCGCCCGTCTCCGCGGAACCACCGGTCCAGATTGCTCCAGCCCTGCCGCAACTCGCCGACCATCGACGCCTTGTCCGGCACGTCCTCAAGCCGGGGCCTGTCCAGCTCTTCGTCGGCGACACGCTCCAGGAACATGTCGCGCAGATTGGCCGATATCTGCTCGAGATTGCCTTCGATCTTGTAGGCGCTCCGCTGCAGCGCCTGAACGAAATTCTGCAGGTAATGGGTGAGCCGGTCCTTGTAGACGAGGAACGATTCGGTTACCATCATTTCCTCGGCCTTGGCCGTCTGCATGCTCGCGATGTAGTCGGCCGCGTTCTCGTGCAGTCGCTTGAACGCGTCATGGAGCGACGTCCACAGTTCAAGCGCGGCTCCCGGCTCCTTGTCCCAGTCCATCCGCCGGATGGCGAAAAGTTTCTCCGCAATCGAGTCGAACAGCGTCGGCTCCAGCGAGCCGCCGTATCCCGTCACTTTCTCGAGCGATTCCAGCAGCCGCTCGATCTCGATTGAATACGGCGTGAGCAGATATTGCAGCTTCTTGCGCATGTACTCTTCAAGCGTTGTGGCGCGCCCCGCGTCGTGCCGGGAAGCGAGGTTGCCCCACTCCTCGAGCTGCGCGAGATCGGCCATGCACTGCTCCAGCGTGTAATCGGGCAGCGCGCCCCACCGCATGACCCCGTTGTACACGTCCTCGGGCTTCATCCAGTAGCGCAGACGCTTGTATTCCTCGTAGAAAAATCGCATGATCACGCGGTAACGGGCGACGTTGTCCGCGTTGACATACTTGAGTTCGGGGATGTTGCGCGTCAAGCGGCCGGACAGCGGCAGATCCATTTTCCGACTCCCTTCGCCATGAAACGTTCTATTCCCAACTGTAAACAAGAACACGGGCGGTTGGCAAGCCGCGGAATGTTGGGAAAGCGAACAATTGCGCAAGAAGAAACCCCGCCAAATAGGCAGGGACATGACCCAATCATTTTTCAGCCGTCTCATCCAACTTCAATTTTCTACGCCATTCCAACGTTTCCTTGAGCATGTTCGCTTCCATGATGGCGATCGCTTCCGGATCGCCGGCCGTGATCAGATCGAGCGACGTGCCGATCCGTTCTTCCATCCGGCGTTTCGCCCGGAAAAATCCCGAGGTTTTCGGCAGTTCGATTATTTCCGGATTGACCGCCTCCCTTCAAAGCGTCACGGCGATCCTGCATCATCGCTTTCAAACCATTCGCGAACCATCATACTTGCGGCAGCCGGCTCAGGCTCTCCCGCAGCGCTTCTTCCGAATACGGCGTATCCTGCAGGGCGCCGGACAGATACGTCTCATAAGCCGACATGTCGAAATGACCGTGGCCCGACAGGCCGATCAGGATGACCTTCTTCTCGCCGGCTTCCTTCGCCCGCAGCGCTTCGTCGATCGCCGCACGCACCGCATGCGCCGACTCCGGCGCCGGCACGATGCCCTCGGTCCGGGCGAACTGCACGGCCGCCTCGAAGACGCGGGTCTGGTCGTACGCGACAGCCTCGATCAGCCCGTCATGATAGAGCTGGCTGACGAGCGGCGAGTCGCCATGGTAGCGCAGCCCGCCGGCATGGATGCCCGGCGGCATGAACTCGTGGCCGAGCGTGTACATCATGAGGAGCGGCGTCATCTTCGCCACGTCACCGAAGTCGTACGCGAACGTACCGCGCGTCAGCGTCGGGCAGGCCGACGGCTCGACGGCCACAAGGCGAACCTTCCGGTTCTCCGTCAGCTTGTCCCTCAGGAACGGGAACGCCAGCCCGGCGAAATTCGAACCGCCGCCGCAGCTCGCGAACACCACGTCGGGATACTCCCCGACTTTCTCAAGCTGCAGCTTCGCTTCCTGGCCGATGACCGTCTGATGCAGGCAGACGTGATTCAGCACGCTGCCGAGCGAATAGTTCGTGTCGCTGCGCTTCGCCGCATCTTCCACCGCCTCGCTGATCGCGATGCCGAGCGATCCGTTCGAGTCCGGATCGGCGGCGAGCACGGCGCGGCCCGCTTCCGTCAGGTTCGACGGGCTTGCGACGACCTGGGCGCCGAATGTGTTCATCAGGATGCGGCGGTACGGCTTCTGGTTGTAGCTGACCTTCACCATGTACACCATGCATTCCAGCCCGAAGAATCGGCAGGCCAAGCTGATGGATGAGCCCCATTGGCCGGCGCCGGTCTCCGTCGTCAGCCGCTTGATGCCCGCTTCTTTGTTATAGTAGGCTTGCGGAATCGCCGTGTTGAGCTTGTGGCTGCCGGCCGGGGAGACGCCTTCGTACTTATAATAAATGTGCGCCGGCGTATCCAGCTCCTTCTCCAGCTGCAGGGCGCGGTACAGCGGCGCCGGACGCCAGATCTTGTACAGCTCCCGCACCGGCTCCGGAATTTCGATCCACCGTTCCGTCGATACTTCCTGCTTGATCAGCTCCATCGGGAAGATCGCCGCCAGATCTTCGGGACCGGCCGGTTTCCCGGTCGCCGGGTTCAGCGGCGGCTGCGGCAGGTTGGGCATGTCCGCCATGACGTTGTACCAATGCGTCGGAATCTCGCGTTCGGACAGCAGAATTTTCTTCTCGCTCACCGGCATCGACTCCTTGGGGAAGTTTCTACAAAACATTCAACGCGAAGGGGAAATTTCCTTTTCATCGTCTTCAATTCTGTTCCGGAATACGGAGGAATCGGCAATGTTCATGTTGAAGTGGAAAATGGCACTTGTGCTGATGGAGGTTTCGGTCGACATGACGTACTGGGGGGAACTGCTCTCCGGCGTGTCGGAGGGGAAGGCTGTATGACGATGCTGCTGGTAAACGGCCGAGCCTATGAGATCGACGGCATCCTTTTCGACAAGGACGGCACGCTGCTTGATTTCCTCGGGTTATGGGGAGCCTGGGCGGATTGTCTGTACGAACGGCTGCGCGCCGGTCTTGCCGCCCGGGGAATCGAGTGGCGGATGAACGAGTGGACCGAACTGCTGGGCACTTTCCATGCGGCGGACGGCCCGATGATCGGCTATGACCGCAAAGGCCCTTTCGCGATGGGGTCGATCGATGATGTGACGGCCATTCTGGCGGGCAAGGCGTATCGTTGCGGGCTGCCGTGGAATGAAGCGCTGGAACTGGTCCGCAGCTGCCGCATCCAGGCTGCAGCGGAACTGGACCGGATGCGGCCGGCCCGGGCGCTGCCCGGCCTGCACCGTTTCCTGGAACAATGCGCGCAGCGCGGATTGCCGCTGGCCGTCGTAACCGCGGATGATACGAAGGAAGCCCGGAAACATTTGCATTGGCTGGGGATTGACCATCATTTCGCCGACATCATCGGCAACGACCGGGTAAGCCGCGGCAAACCCGATCCCGAGATGGCGCGCCTGGCCTGCGCCTCGCTCGGCATCGAGCCGTCGCGGACCGCGCTGATCGGCGATACCGCCGGCGACATGCAGATGGGCAAGGCAGCGGGCGTCCGCCTGACCATCGGGATCGGCGCGCCCGGCGGCCTGCCGGGAGCGGACGAAGTCGTTTCCGATTACGATGCGCTCGCCTTCCCGCCGCACGGGGAGGCGAGAAGTCGGGACGGTCGCGCAGAAGCCGGTTTTTCGGTTACGATGAGGACGGGAACATAGCGGCTGCAGGTTCCTTCGGCATCGCGCAGTCGTATGCATCCGAAAGGAGAGGATGGCTGTTGAAACTGGCGACATTGATGCGGGACGGGACGCCCCGTCTCGGGGTGAAAGTCGAGGGCGGAATCATCGATTTTGAGCGCGCGCTTGAAGCGACGGGCGGCAGCCGGGACGGCGTGCCGATCGATCCGATGGCCGCGATCCGCACGGGTGAGGCCGGCATTGCCGCGCTCGGTCGGCTGCTGGAAGAATGCCCCGCGACGGCCGGAGCACCGTACCTCGTGCCGGAGGATCAGGTGTCGTGGGGGCCGTGCGTGCCCGCGCCGGGCAAAATCATCTGCGTCGGGCTCAATTACCGCGCGCACGCCGAAGAGACAGGCAAGACGCCGCCGGAGACGCCCGTGCTGTTCAGCAAGTACGCCAACGCACTGAATGCCCATCTGCAGCCGGTTCGCGGAACGCATTTGACGGATCAGCTCGATTACGAGGCCGAACTGTGCGTCGTGATCGGGAAGCGGACAAGCGGGGTATCGGAGGCGGAAGCGCTGGATCATGTTTTCGGCTACTGCTGCGCCAACGACATTTCGGCGCGCGATCTGCAGAACCGCACATCCCAGTGGCTGCTCGGCAAGACCGGCGACGGCTTCTGCCCGCTCGGACCGTATCTCGTCACCGCGAACGAGGTCGGCGACCCGCAGCGGCTCGCGATCCGCTCGATCGTGAACGGCGAGGTGCGCCAGCAGTCCAATACGGGCGACATGATCTTCGGCTGCGCCGAGCTGATCGCGTATATCTCGCGGCATTTCACGCTCGAGCCGGGCGACATCATCCTGACGGGGACGCCCGCCGGCGTGGCGATGGGCATGCCCGGCAAGCCGTACCTGCGGGCGGGCGATACGGTGACGGTGGAAATCGAGCGGCTCGGCGCGCTGACGAATCCGATTGCGTGAGTTCAGGGGCTGGCTTGCGGCCAGGCCCCGTCTGTAACGGCACCAAGTGCCGTTATTGGGCACGCTGCCACGCCCGAACGGTCAATTAACGGCACCACGTGCCGTTAATTCCCTCTTTCGGGCGAAGGCTTCGGCCGCGAGCCGCCTGTAACGGCACCAAGTGCCGTTATTAAGCACGCTGCCACGCCCGAACGGTCAATTAACGGCACCACGTGCCGTTAATTCCCTCTTTCGGGCGGAAGCTTCGGCCGCGAGCCGCCTGTAACGGCACCAAGTGCCGTTATTGGGCACGCTGCCACGCCCGAACGGTCAATTAACGGCACCACGTGCCGTTATTTCCTTCTTTCGGACGAAGGCTTCGGCCGCGAGCCGCCTGTAACGGCACCAAGTGCCGTTATTGGGCACGATGCTACGCCCGAACGGTCAATTAACGGCACCACGTGCCGTTAGCCGCCCCGACGCCTTGCCCGGGCATGCTTTACGGCATGGAATGCCGTTAAGGCTCGGCGGCGCGGTCAGGCCACGCTAACGGTACTACGTTCCGTTAGCGGCCGCGCACCCGCGCGACGCGCACGCGCCGCGGTCACACCGCGCGGCGCCGCAGCACGCGCACGCCGTGCACCGGCAGCTCCAGCGCGCTGCCGGGCGCGTACGCCGCGCCGCTCTCCATATCCACGTATTCGCGCGCGTCGAGCGCCAGCTTCACCGGCCCGCCGGTGAAGTTCTGCACGAACACGTAGTCGTGCTCGCCGTCGGTGCGCACGCCCGCGGTCACGCCCCGCGGCAGATCAACCTCAAGCGCGCGCCGGACGCCCAGCCGCCTCACCAGGCCGCCGTAGAAGTCGTCATAGAACGGCGGCTGCGCCCGTCCGGCCAGATAATACGCGCGCCCCGCGCCGAGCCGGCACACGGTCAGGGCCGGACGCCCGGCGTAGAAATCATCCGTATACTCCGCCAGCACCTCGGCGGACTCCGCGTGCACGAGCTCGCACAGCTCGCGGATCTCGTACGTCCGCCCCTCCGTTAGCCCCAGCTCAACCGCACCCAAACCGTTCATGCGCAAGCCGTTCCGGTCCTCGTCGTACAGCCCCTCGATCTCCTCCGCCCATATGCCGAGCACATGCCGCAATGGCCCCGGGAATCCCCCGAGATAACAAAGATCGTTCTCGTCGACGATGCCCGACCAGTACGTCGCGACGAACGTGCCGCCGCGCTCGACGAACGCCTCGACCTTCCCGCCGACGCCCGGCTTCACCATGTACAGCATCGGCGCAATGATCAGCTTGTACCGCTCCGGATCAAAGTCATCCTCCGAGCCGATCACATCAACAGGCACGCCAAGCTCCCACAGCGCGCGATAATGCGTGTGCACCGTCTGCTCATACCCCATTCCGGCGTTGCGCGGTCCCTGTGCATCCCGGATCGCCCACCGGTTGTCCCAGTCAAACACGATCGCCGCCTCCGCCGGCACCGCGCAGCCGCGCACGTCCGCCAGCCGCTTCAACGTCTCGCCGAGCTCCGCGACATCGCGGAACACGCGGGTATGCTCGTGGCCGGCGTGGCCTATGACGGCGCCGTGGAACTTCTCGCTCGATCCCCGGCTCTTCCGCCACTGGAAATATTGCACCGAATCCGAGCCGTGCGCCACCGCCTGCAGCGAGGACAGCCGGTGCATGCCGGGCCGCTTCAGCTTGCTGACCGGCTGCCAGTTCGTCAGGCTCGGCGTGCTCTCCATGAGCAGGAACGGCCGCCCGCCCTTCAAAGAGCGGAACAGATCGTGGTTCAGGGCGAACCACGAGGCCGTGTCCGCGTCGCCGTCCGCGCCGGGCTTGTGCCACAGCGGGTACGCGTCCCAGGAGACGACGTCCATCTCCCGTGCCAAAACGCGATAATCCAGCCCGTCGTACAGTTCCATCAGATTCGCCGTCACCGGCAGGTCCGGATTCACCGCCTTCAAAGGCCTTGCCTCATGCCTCAGAAAATCGGCCGTCTGCTCGGTCACGAACCGCCGCCAGTCGAGATTGTGCCCGTGCACCTGATGTTCCCCGTGCGGCGCGGGCGACTCGATCTGCGCCCAGTCGGTATATGTGTGCGACCAAAACGCTGTCCACCACGCCCGGTTCAACGCCTCCAGCGAGCCGTACTTCGCCCGCAGCCACGCGCGGAACGCCTCCTGGCACAGCGGGCAGTGGCATTCGCCGCCGTACTCGTTCGACACGTGCCAGCCGACGACCGCCGGGTGATGCGCGTACCGCTCCGCCAGCTTCGCGTTCATGATCGCCGTCTTCTCCCGGTACACCGGCGACGTGTAGCAATGGTTGTGGCGGAACCCGTGCAGATTGCGCACCCGGTTCGGCCCGACGCGCAGCACCTCCGGATACTTCTGCGACATCCACGCCGGCCGCGCCCCGCTCGGCGTCGCCAGCCAGACGTAAATGCCGTTCCGGTGCAACCGCTCCATCACATCATCCAGCCAGCCGAATTCGAACCTCCCCTCTTCCGGCTCCAGCGCCGCCCACGCGAAAATGCCGACCGACATCACGTTGCAGCCGGCCAGCTTCATCAGCCGCACATCCTCCTCCAGCACCTTCGGATCGTGCAGCCATTGGTCCGGATTATAGTCCGCCCCGTGCATGAGCACCGGCAGTTTGGCGCTGACCGGCGGGTATCGTTTGAGCATGCGCATCACGTTTCCTCCTCCCGCAAAACATCCCACGTGGCCAGCCTGCGCCCCTCATAATCGAACAACGTCAGGTTTGCCCAGTTGTTGTGATGGCCGACCGACCACATTGCCTTCGCCGGAATCCACGCGGGTTCCCACCAGTAGAATCCGGCGCCGAGCCCATTCGGCGTCTCGCGCACGATTCGCATGAAATCCCTCAGATAGGCCGACTGCCCCTCGACACTGGCCGGATAGCCCGGCGCGAGCTGGTCTTCCCGTTCCAGAATATAGCCCGTATCGTCCGGCTTCTCGAGCGTCCACGGATAGGCGGTCTCCACAACCACAATCGGCTTGCCGAAAGTCTCCGCCGTCAGCGCCAGGTTGCGCCGCAGATCGTCCAGCGTCCCGTGCCACCAGGTGTAGAACGACTGGCCGATCACGTCGTAATCGACGCCGAGTTCCTCCATCTTCCCGAAAAACTTCCGCGTCGCCTCCCAGTCTCCGCCGCGGTCGATGTGGATCATCACCCCGGCGTCTGGACAAACGGAACGCACCGCGGACGCGCCCGCCTGGAGCAGCCCCGCGAACGTGCGCCACTGCGCATCCGTGTCAAGCTCCCCGTCCACGCGTCCGTCCGGCCACAGCATCCCCGGCGTCACCTCGTTGCCGATCTGCACCATGTCCGGCGCCGTCCCCTGCATGGCCAGCGCGGACAGCACATCCGCCGTGTACCGGCGCACCGCCTCCCGAAGCCCGGCCGCGTCCAGCCCTTCCCACGCCCGCGGCTTCCACTGGTTGGACGGATCGGCCCACCGGTCGGAATAGTGGAAGTCCAGCAGAAAATGCAGCCCCCGCTCCTTGATGCGCCGGGCCATAACGAGCGTCCGCTCCAGATTGCAGAAGCCCCCCGGCGGATCGTTCCAGATGCGCAGCCGCACGGCATTCATGCCGAGATCCGCCATCAGCGCGACCGGATCCCGGCGCATCCCGCCGTCACAGTAAGCGCCGCCCGCCGCCTCCACCTCGTCGACGAACGACAGATCCATTCCCTTGATGAACATCATCCGGATTTCACTCCTTCACCGAGCCGAGCACCAGCCCTTTGATGAAATACCGCTGCAGGAACGGGTACACGAGCAGCACCGGCAGCGCCCCGATGAAAATTTGCGCCGCGTTGATTGTTTTCTGCGAGAGCAGCTGCATTTCCTCGATCGTGAAATTCATCGAACTCATGTCCCGCGAGACGATGACCGTCTGCAGGTAGGTCGCCAGCGGGTAATCTTCCTTCCGGCTCAAGTAGAGCAGCCCGTCGAACCACGAGTTCCAGTGCCAGACGCCGGCGAACAGCCCGAGCGTCGCCAGCGCGGGCAGCGACAGCGGCAGGTAGATGCGGAACAGGACGCCGAAGTGGCTGGCGCCGTCGATGAACGCCGCTTCCTCGAGCGCCCGCGGCACGCCGCGGAAGAAATTCATCATGAGCACGATCAGCCAGACGTTCACCATCGCCGGAATGATGAGCACCGCGAACTTGTCGATCAGCCCGAGCTTCATGATCAGTATGTAAAACGGCACCAGCCCGCCGTTGAAAATCATCGTGAACACGAACATCCAGGCGTACACCGGCCGGCCGCGGAATTCGCGGGTCTCCTTCGACAGCGGATAGGCCGCGAGCACGGTGACGAGCAGGATGAGCGCCGTGCCGAGCACGGTCCGCATCACGGAAATCCAGACCGAGCCGAGGAAATATTGGTTGTTGATCGCCGCCTTGTACGCCTCGAGCGAAAAGTCGACCGGCCACAGCCCGACCAGATTGCCGTCCGCCGCCGCCTTCGAACTGAGCGAGACGGCCAGCACGTGCAGGAGCGGAATGACGCAGATGACGGCGAGCGCCGACAGGAACGCGGTATTGAAAACGTTGAAGATGCGGTACGGCAACGTTTTGTGGTACATGGCGCTCCCTCCTCAGAACACCCTGTAGTTGGCGTATTGGTAAGCGAGCCGGTACGCGCCGACGATGAGCACCATGCTGACGACCGACTTGAACAGGCCGACGGCGGTGGCGAATCCGAAGTTGCCTTCGAGGATCGCCGTCCGGTAGACGAACGTGTCGATGATATCGCCCTTGTTCATCACCATGCTGTTGTACAGGTTGAAGATCTGGTCGAATCCGGCGTTCAAAATGTTCCCGAGCGACAGCGTCCCGACGACGATCGCCATCGGCAAGAGCGATGGAATCGTAATGTGCAGCGTCTGCTTCCACCGGCTCGCGCCGTCCACCTCCGCCGCCTCGTACAGGGCCGGGTCGATGTTCGCCAGCGCCGCGATGAAGACGATCGTGCCGTAGCCGAACTCCTTCCAGACGTCGGAGACGATGACCGTGAACCGGAACCAGTCGCCGTGCATCAGGAACGGAATCGGACCGATTCCGATTGCCCCGAGCACCCGGTTGACGAAACCGCCGTCCGTCGACAGGAAGTTGACCAGAATGCCGCCCAGAATGACCCAGGACAGAAAATGCGGCAGATACACCATCGTCTGGATCGTGCGGGTCAGCAGCCGGATGCGCACTTCGTTCAGCAGAATCGCGAAGAAGAACGGCACGAGCAGATTGAAGATGATTTTGAACACGGAAATGATCAGCGTGTTCCAGATGACCTGCAGGCTGTCCTCCCGCTCGAACAGGGCCCGGAAGTGGTCCAGTCCGATCCACGGCGAATGGTCGAAGCCGAGCCACGGCTTATAGTCCATGAACGCCATGACGATGCCGCCGAGCGGCACGTAGTTGAACACGATCAGCCCCGCCAGCGCAGGCAGCAGCATGAAGTGCAGCGGCCAGGTTCGCCTCAAGGTGGGTCTCATCCCTTCTGCCTCCCCGATGCGGTGCGCCCCGGAGCGCACCGCCTGAATCGCGAAAGACGGGGAACCGGAGGCTTAAGGCCTCCGGTTCCCGCGCTCGTCCGCGGCCGCGCCCGATCGGACCGGCCGCGGACTGTCTGTCTTGCGGTCCTTACTTCGTCTGGTTGTACCAATCGTTGACTTCTTTCGTCATCTGGTCGCCGCCGGAGCTTTTCCACGTCTGGACGAATTTGTCGAACTCGTCGAGGCTCTTCTGTCCGTAGATGATCTCGCTGAATGTCTGAAGCTCGATCTTCTTCAGATAGTCGAGTTTCGACGTCATCGTCGGCGTCGGCGGACCGCTGAACAGGTTCGTGTACGAGATGTCGGGCTGGGACATGAGCACCTTGGCGGCGGCCGGCGTCTCCGGACCGTAGTTGTTCTTCACTTCTTTTTCAAGCCGGGTCTCGGGTTCCTTGCCGTCCGCCAGCGCAAGCAACGCCTTCATCTGCGCGTCCGGAATCCGCGCGCCGTCCCGCACGAGCCAGTAGCGGTTGATGTTGACCGGGCCGCCCGGAATGTCGTCCCCGTAGATCGGGTTGCCGCTGGCGTCAAGGTCGTAGTCGTACCCTTTGAACACCCCGATGTCCCACTGGCTGCCCGGCTCCGGATCGGCCAGCTGCTCGAACAGGTAGTTCTGGTACGTGAACAGCGCTTCCGGATGTTTCGCGTCCTTGCTGATGAGCGTCACGCCGTTCGTGAAGCGGGTGCCGTGGCGGCCCGCCTTGCCGTCCGGACCGGCCGGAATCGGGTACGGCTTCCAGACCGCGTGCGGCACGTTCTTCTCCGTATCCTGCAGCGGCCAGCCGCTCATCCAGTACGGACCGGGAATGATGCCCGCCGTGCCCGCCACCGCCGGTTCGGCCGTCTTGTTCTCGTCCCACAGCGCCGCTTCGGCCGGGATGTAGCCCAGGTCGCGCCAGCGCTTCAGCGTCTCGAGCGCCTGCTTCGCGCCGGGATGGATCGAGCCCCATGCCAGCGTGCCGTCTTCCGCGAGGTTCCATTGCTCCGGAATCGTGCCGAACGCGCCGAACACCCAGGACGGATCGCCCATCCACGTGTTGAACGTGTTCTTGAAGCCGATGGAAAGCGGCGTCACCTGATCCGGCGACAGGCCGTCCGGATTCCGGTGCTTGAACGCGTCCATGATCGTCTCGAGGTCGTCCAGCGTCTTCGGCGCCTCGAGGTTCAGCTTGTCCATCCAGTCCTGCCGGATCCAGAGCAGGTAGTCGTGGTTGTAGGCGTAGTCCAGCACCGGGATGCCCATCCGCTTGCCGTCGCGGATATAAGGATCCCAGACGTGCGGGTCGAGCGCCATCGCCTGCTTCCATTTCTCGTTCGCGTACGCGTCGAACAGCGACCCGACTTCGCGGAACAGGCCGGAGTCGATCAGATCGTGGGCGAGCTGCTCGTCGCCGATCGTGACGACGTCGGGCATCTGCTGGCCGGACGCCAGGGCCAGGCGCATCTTCGTGACGAACGCGTTGTTCGTGTCGGTGACCGACCAGAGCGTTTCGACCTTGATGCCGAGCGTCTCGAGCGCCCACCGGGTCGCGACGTTGTTCTCGATCGTCTCGCCGTTCTTGAACTGCAGCGCCGGGTCCACGCCCCACACCGTCGTAATCGTGACCGGCGGATCGTACTTGTCTCTGTAAGGGTTTTCATCCTGCCCATCGGATGAACCGGAATTCGAGCTTGCGTTCGGAGATGCAGAAGACGCCGGGGATTGCGATCCTCCGCCCTCCGCCGGGCCGCCCTTGTCCCGCGAGCCGCCGCAAGCCGATATCAGCGCCGCCGCGAGCACGAGGACCAGCGCGGCGGACCACCATTTCCGCATGCCGGTTTTCATGTTTCCCTCCCCCAATCGCCTTAAGGATGATGCACCTTGCCGGTGTCTGCTTTTCATTATAGGAAGGAGGCTTCGGTGAACCTATGGCGCGATGTCAACATTTCCGCACCTTTGGCAATCATTTGACGGCCGCTAACGCTCGCGGTATTCGAGCGGTGTCATGCCGAAATGCTTCTTGAACATCTTGCTGAAATATTGCGGGTTCTGGTAGCCAAGCTCGGCCGTGATTTCGTAGATTTTGCGGTTGGTGTGGGCAAGCAGCCAGCGGGCGCGCTCCATTTTGACCCGGATGATGTAGTCGCCGAGGCTCTCGCCGGTCTCGCTCTTGAACAGCTTGGACAGGTAGACGGGATGCAGGTACACCCGCTCCGCGATCGACCGGACCGAGATGTCCCCGGTCTCGGCCATGACCATCTCCTGCACCTGCCGGACGATGCGGCTCTTGATGTCGCGCTCGTTCTCCGTAAGCTGCCGCCGCAGACTGTCCAGCGTATCGAGCGCCCAGGCCCGCACTTTGTCCGCCGCAAGCAGCAGCGGGGGATCGAGCAGCGGATCGAGGCCCGACCGGTCAATCCGGTGGAACAGCACGCCCCGCTTGTGCGCCAGGTACAAGTAGGCGCTCGCGATCGACAGGAACGCTTCGTACAGGTGCTCGCGGGTGGCGGACATCCGCTCCAGCGAGTCGAACACCTCGCCGATTTTGTCCGCGGCCGCCCGCCAGTTCCGCGACTCGAGCAATTGGATGAGCGTCGGCGGCCGGTACAGGCTCTCGAGCGTCGTCACGGCGGCCGGGTCGTGCGGCGCCTCCTCCTGAAACAGGATCTGTCCGCCGCCGTCTTCCCGGTGCCGGAACAGCTCGGTGAGCGCCGCGCGGTAGGCGCCCGCCAGCTCGTCGGGGAACACGAACCAGGGCGAGATGACGATGGAGATGTCGCCCTTGAGATAATGGCGCACCTGGCGGTGAAACTCGCGGGCGAGCGGCTCAAGCTGCGCCTTGACCGGCAGCCCGGCCTCGCCGGCCGCCGTCCCGTCCCGCGGAGCGGCGAGCAGCATGACGCCGTCGTGCGGCGCCTTGCCGTGCCAGACGCGGAACCCCGGGGCGAACACTTCCTCGGCGATGTTGCCGACGGCGTACTCGATCAGGGACAGCGATTCCGCATCGTAATCGGCGAACGGGCGGCCGAGCGTCACCAGCATGAGCAGCGCCATGCCGCCCGGCTCGAGCGGGATGCCGTACTCGCGGAGCCGGTCCTCCAACCGGCGCCGCGGCCACGGCCTGCCGAGCGCCAGCCCGCGGATCAGATCGCCGCTGATGATCGAGCGGTCCGAATTGAGGCGGTAGCGCATCCGATGGAGCTGCTCGGCCTCGGCCCATTCGTCGCGCAGCGAATCGACGGCGCCCGCGATGCTGCGCATGAACTCCTCGTCGTTCACCGGCTTCAGGATATAGTCGAACGCCTGCAGACGGATCGCCCGCTTCGCGTATTCGAAGTCGGAATAGCCGGTGAGCAGCAGGCAGCGCACGTTCGGCCAGCGCGCGTTCACCTGTTCAATCAGCTCGAGGCCGTCCATCTCCGGCATCCGGATATCGGTGACGAGGATGTCAATCGGTCGCTCCTCGAGCAGGCGGAGCGCTTCGATCCCGGAGGAAGCGGCGCACACTTCGCTGATGCCGAGCGATTCCCAGGGAATCGTCGCGTTCAAGCTGTCGATGATATAGGGCTCGTCGTCGACCAGAAGCAGTTCGATCAAGGCAGTTCCCTCGCTTTCGCATGGACATGGGGGATCGGACGGGCGGCTTCGCCGTATGCATCCTCGTCCGCGGCAGATTCGGCCGCGGGGGTCTCCGCGCTGGCCGCGGCGTCGGTGGCGGCGGCGGTCACCGCATCGGGCGTGCCGGAGGCGGCATGGCCAGCGAGCCGCCACTCCAGCACGATCCGCAGCCCGCCGAGCGGGGAAGGCTCCATCCGCATTCCGGCGTCCGGGCCGTAACGGAGATATAGCCGCTGGTTCACGTTCCAGAGGCCGCAGCCGGCCCGCTCGTCCATCGGTTCGGCCAGCCGGCGCATCAGATGGCTGCGCGCCTCCTCATTCAGCCCCTTGCCGTTGTCGTCCACGGTCACGCGGCATACGCCGTCCGCTTCGCCGACCGCGATGCGGATCAGCCCTTCGCCGCCGTTCGCTTCGATTCCATGCCGCACCGCGTTCTCGGCGAGCGGCTGGATGAGCAGCGGCGGCACGTGCAGGTGGCGCAGCCGGGACGGCAGTTCGATCGTGAACGTCAGCCGGCTGCGGCGCAGCTTGTAAATCTCCAGATAGCTGCCGACGAACTGCAGCTCCTCCTCCAGCGTGACGAAATCCCGCTCCTGGCGCGTCGCGTAACGGAAGTAGCTCGACAGGTTTTCGGCCATCGCGATGATCGCCTGGTGGTTTTTCATTTTCGCCATGCTGCTGATGAAGGAGATGCTGTTATGGAAAAAATGCGGGTTGATCTGCGACTGGAGCTGCTTCAGCCGCGCTTCCTGGACGCGCAGCCGCTCCAGATACACCCGGTTAAACAGCTCCTGGATCTGCTCCACCATGGAGTTGAAGCGCTGGAAGACGAACGCGAACTCGCTCTTGCCGCGCGGTTTCAGGCGCACGGTGTAGTCTTCGAGCTTCAGCCGCTGGAAGCTCGTCACGAGCTGCTTCAGCGGCGACTGCACCTGGGCGTAGAGGACGTAAGCCATGACGCAACCCATTAGCAGCAGGGAGCCGACGGACACGTAGAACAGCAGGTTTGTCCGCTTGATCGGCTGCATGACCTCCGCCAGCGGAATGTAGTCGATCAGGTACCATTCCGCGATATCGGATTTCTGCAGATAGACGAGGTACGGCTGCCCGTCCAGGGTGACGGTCCGGCTGCCTGTGGACAGTTCCCCCTCTTCTTCGAGCAGTTCCACCAGCCTGTCCGCAGCGGCGCTGTCCGCCGTGCTGTTGTAGACGGCGCCGACGCCCGGCATGTAGTAGAACGGATCGCGGCGGTCGCCGATTTTGAACTGGTCGAGCATGTGGACGAGATTGGAGCTGTCGAATTGCACTTCGATGACGAGGTTGACGTTGTGCAGACGGTCCTCGGTGACGTACGGGGAAATGGTGAACAGCGAGAAAAGATACCGCCCGCCCTCCGCCGGCTCCACATGCCAACCCGGCTTCAGCCGCCGGGTCAGTTCGTCGGGATCGTAGGGCGCCGCATTGCTGCTCGTCAGCACGCGGCCGAGCACGGGCGAGTAAATGGACAGCGTGCTGCTCCAATTGGAGGAGTTCTCCTGGATGCTCAGCTTGCGTTGAATGCGCTTTACCAGCATGATCTGGTCAAGCCCGAGCGACGGGACGGGGCTTTCGAAGGTGTGCCGGAGTTCCGTGATGTCGGGGTCGTGCATGAGCAGGTTCGGCCACATCGCGATCGACTGGATCGTCGTGTCGGCCTGATGCTGGAAGAACGCGAGACGGTTCGCGTTCGAGTCGTTCAGTTCGTCCCGCAGCACGTCGGTGCTGATCCGGTTGGACAGCACGTACAGGGCCACGATCGGCACCAGCAGGGCAAAAAGAATCAGCGCGATCTTCTTGAAGAGATTGTGCTTCGGCATGACATTCCCTCACCGTCCGTCGTCGCTTGCTCCGGGAAGGTGAAAAGAGGCTGCCCGGACATCCCCGGGGCAACCTCCCGCTTATCTGGCCTTTCTATTCAGAATAAACGATCTTGCGGCTTTGGAATAGGGCAGAATTGCAAGTTTTGTGATGTTTGTTCAATATCCGGCCATGAGGGAGGCCAGGCGGTGCAGCACCTGGGCCGCTTCCGCCCGGCTGGCCGCGCCGTCCGGGGCGAAGGTGCCGCCGGGCAGGCCTTGCATGAGGCCGAGCGCTGTCACCCGGCGCACCGCGTCCCGTGCCCATGCCGGGATCTTGCCGCCGTCGGCATAGGCCGCGTCGGCTCCGGGCTGCGAGGTTTCGTTGCCGATCGCCGCCCGGGCCGCGGCGCGGGCCAGCAGCGCCGCCATCTCTGCGCGCGTGATCGCCTCGTTCGGCCGGAACAAGCCGTCGGCGTCGCCGGTCACGATGCCGGCCGCCCGCGCGGCGCGTGCCGCGGAGGCGTACCAGGCGCTGTCCGGGACGTCGGCGAATGCCGAGGCGTCCGGGGCTTGCGGGTCGTCCGGCAACTTGAGCAGCCGCGCGAGCATCGCCGTGAACTCGGCCCGCGTGACGGTCCGGTTCGGCTCGAACCGGCCGCCGGCTGCGTCCGTGCCGGTGAGGACGAGCCGCGCGGAGAGCGCCGAGATCGCCCGGTGCGCCCAGTGGCTGTCCGGCACGTCGGCGTAGCTGCGCGCCGCTTCAAGCAGCCCGTAGACGCCGGCGCGGGTCGCCCCGGCCTCCGTCCATTCGCCCGGGCCATGGCCGCCGATATGATGCAGCGCGCCGTCGGGCAGCAGCAAGTAGATGCCGGTCAGGTCCGGATTATAGGCGTCTTCCGTTCCCGGACGAAGTCCGATCGTCACCGGAACGGCGAACGTTTCGGGGGCGAAGACCTCGCCGCCGCCGTCGACGTAGGCCAGGCGCAGATCGACGAGCCGGGCGAGCGCCGTCAGGCCGAGGCCCGTCCGCCGCTCCGCGCGGGCGATCCATTGCCGCGGCTCGGCGGGCGGCTGCAGCCGCAGTGACAGGTACGCTTCGTCCGCGGCGGACAGGATGGCGGAGACTCCATTGCCCCGGGCGGCGTCCCGCGGGTCTGCCTCGTTCGCGCCGTCCGCCTGGCCGGCCAGCTGCGCCAGCACTTCCGCGGGCACCCGCAGGACGAGGCCGCCGCTCCGCACTTCCAGCGGCCGGTCCCCGAGCAGATCGGGCGCATTCGCCGGCAGCCGCACTTCGCCCGCCGTCTCCGGCACGTCGAGGACGACCGGCCCGTCGCCCGCCCCCGCCAGCTCTTCCTCCGGAACGGTCACGACTTCAGCTTCCTCTGCTTCGTCCGGTTCTTCCGTCTCCTCGTCTTCGCCGCCCGGTGCGGGCTGAGGATTCTGCGGCGCCGGGCCGCCGGACGCGGGCCGCCGCGTCGTCACCGTGACGGAAGGTCCGCCGTCCGTCCAAAGTCCGGCGTCGCTTCCTGCTTCGACCTGGAACGTATAGGTGGTGCCGGGCGACAGGCCGGTGATCGTGCGGCTGTCCGCGCCGCCGTCAACGGCAGCAACCGGCTTCCCGTCCCTGTAGATTTTGAAGCCCGCGGCCGCTTCCGGATTGGCGACGCCGGACCATCGCAGCCGGACATGGCTCGTTCCGATGTCCGCCGCTTCCAGCTTGGCGCTTTCACTCCATTCCGGCATCGTCACATGGCGGAATAATTCGAAGTCATCCAGGAACCCCCAGGTTTCGCCGGGCGCTTCCGCTTCGACGCCGATGACGATCTGTCCGCTGTTGACGGGGATGTCCGCGATGGCGTAGGTTTTCCACTCGTTCCAGCCCGTGTTGACGATGTCCGCCGTGCGCCGTTCGCCGCCGTATCCTTCCGCGAACAGCCGCAGGATACGGTCGCCGCCGCCTCCGGACGCTTTCACGCGCAGCGTGTACAAGCCGTCGGGCAGGCCCGTGATCGTCTGGCTGATCTTGAACGCAAAGTCCGACTCGTGCCAATAGTTGAGCGACCGGATTCCGCTGTAGGCATTGTTCGCATTGCCGTCGACCTTGACGGCGCCGGGAGTGCCGGCCGTGTCCCAGCCGTCCGGTGTATTTCCGGCCTCGAATCCGCCGTTTACGGCCAGATTCCGGTACGCCGTCACGGTGAGGTCAATGGAAACCGGCAGCTTCAGTCCGGCGGTCTGCCCGGTGAGGCGGAACGTGCCGATCCGGCTGAGCCGGTCCGTATCGAGCGGCGCCCATTCAACCGGCACGCTCTCGATGCTGCCTTCGTTGTACAGCACCTGGACCGCAGCCGGCAGACGCGCGGCCGCATCTACCACCGATTCAAGGGCCGGAATGGTCACGCCCGCGGGTGTCAGCGCCCGGATCGGCGCCTTCGCCGGCAGGTTCGCCGGATCGAACCTGAACGCATCCAGGGACGGCAGGGCGTTCCCCTTGAAGTCGAACATGGCCTGGTTGTCCCACGCGTTGCCTTCCTTCGTCTTCCAACCCGCCTGGTAGTCGCCGTTCGCGTCTCGCGGCACGGGGATCCAGGCCGGCTCCCAGTAGAACACGCCCGTGCCCAGGCCGCCCGCCGTATGCGCCACCGTGTTCATCATCAGGGTGAGCATGTCCGCCTGCCCCTGCGGCGTCGCCGGGAATCCGGCCTTCTCCGCATCGGCCGCGCCGGCGATGTTCGGCCAGCCGTCGCCTTCCTCGAGCGTATGCGGATGCGCCGTCTCGACGACGACCAGCTCCTTGCCGTAACGGACGGCCAGGTCGTTCAGATTGTCCTTGAGCTGCTGATACGTCCCGTGCCAGTACGGATAGAACGACAGGCCGATCACGTCGAAGTCGTTCGTGTAAGCCGTCAGCGCATCGAAGAAGCCGCGGAACTTCGCATTGTCGCCGCCCTCCGCGAGATGAATCATGACCTTCACCTCGCGTCCCGGCGGGGTCGTATCGCGGACCGCCCGGATGCCGCTGCCGATCAGTTCGGCCAGTTGGTTGAAGCGGCTTGTCGATCCGTCCGGCAGTAGCATGCCGTTGTTGATCTCGTTGCCGATCTGCACCATGTCGGGCCAGGCGCCCGCCGCATGCAGATCGTTCAGCACTTCGGCCGTGTAGTCATAGACCGCCTGGCTCAGACCGGCGAAGTCGAGATGCTGCCAGGCCGCCGGTTTTTCCTGTTTGCCGGGGTCCGCCCAGAAGTCGGAATAGTGGAAGTCGATGAGCAGGTTCAGCCCGGCGTTTTTCACCCGCTTGGCCATCTCGATCGTGTGTACCTTGTCGTTGTAACCGTCCGCGAGAACCGGGTCGTTCCACACCCGCAGCCGGATGGCGTTGACGCCCCGATCCTTCAGGATGGCGAGCAAATCGCGCTCCACGCCGTTGTCATAGTACTTGCCGCCCGCGTCCTCGATCGCCTGCAGCGTGGAAATGTCGGCTCCCTTGAGGAAAAGCGTCTCCGCGGCCGCTCCATCCGGCGTCGTCACCGCCAGTTCCGGGCCGTCCGTCGTCCATTCGCCTGCGGCATTCCCCGCTTCCACTTTGAACTGATAAGCGGTGTTCGGCTGCAGCCGCGCGATGGTGTAGGTCTGCACGCTGCCGGAAACCGTCGCCCGCAGTCTGCCGTTCTGATAGATGCGGTAATGCGCGATGCCCGACAGGTCCGTCGCGGCAGTCCATTGCAGCTTCACGCTGCGCGGCGACAGGTCCGGCGCCTGCAGCGATTTGTCCGCGTCCCATGCCGGGCCCGGCGGGTCCGCGGAAGGGTCTTCCACGAGCCGGAACATCACGTCGTCGAACGCTCCCCATTGAGTCGCCGGTGCGTCGACCTCAAAGCCGATGACCGCCTGTCCGCCCGTCACCTGCACCGTGAGAGTGTACTGCCGCCAATCGCCCCAGGGCGTGACGGCGATGGGCGCCTCCACCCGCTGCCCGCCGGATTCGGCGAACAGTTTCAGCGATGTGTCGTCGGCCAGGTAGTCGTGGCCGCCTTCCGCCCAGGCGGACAGCTCATACGTGCCGTCCGCAAGGCCGGTCAGCGTCTGGGTCAGCGTGAAGCTGAAGTCCGTGTCCAGCCAGTAGCCGAGCGAATGGCTGCCGCTGTGCACATTGCCGGGGGTTCCGTCCGTATTGAGAAACACGGCCGGCTTGTTGTCGTTGTGCAACGTGCCGTCATAGGTCCAACCTGTCCAGTTTACATCGCTGTCCTCGAATCCCGGATTGACCGCCAGATTGGCGGGCGCCGCTTCCGCGCGCTCCGGCGTCCAGGCTGCGCCGAACGCCAGCAGCGCCGCCAGCATGGCGGTGAAAATGCGCCGCGCCCGATGTCCGGTTCCGTATCCGAGGCTTGCGATCATATCGGCCACCTCCCGTCAAATATCCGTTCTCAGGCTCCATTGTAAGAACGGCCCGTTCGCCGGGAACAGGAGGCGAAGCCAATATTTCTGCACCTTTTACAACGAATTGAATGCGCATTCCCAGGTGATGCCGCGGAGCCGGTTCGTTCAGCCTGCCGATGCACGTGATCTGCGTCCGGACAGCAGCGCAAGGCCGGACATCAGCATCCAGGCCAGCATCGGGTAAGCGGCGACCCGCTCCATGCCGCCGGGGCCCAGTCCGAGATCATGGCCGGTGAAAAAGAGCGCCGCCCCGGCAATGCCGACCGCGCCGAGAGAACCGGTGCCGTCCACCGAAGCCGTCGCGGCTCGGCGGGCAGGCGCACCGACCGCGGGTCCGGTTCGGGGCCGGATCTGCGCCCAGTGTGCGGCGACTGCGGGAGGGACGGCCGGAGAATGCTCTAACGTTTCTCAGTTTCGTTGCATTTCCGAAACACCATGGTTTTCACCCGCGATCGCTGCCCCCTCCCCGCCGGCTCTCGAAAAACAGCGCTGGTTCCGGGATGCAATCCATAGTAAAATAAGCCTGAGTTTGGTAACCCTTTCACTCGATGGGGGGCCGTGCCATGATTGAACTCGCCTCTGCTCTCCGGATGCTGGAGGACATGAAGCCGGAGCTGACCTCGTCCTGTTACCGGATGCTCGGCTCCATGGATGACGCCGATGACGCGGTGCAGGAGACGAGCATCCGGGTATGGCAGCGCTGGGATACGTTTCGCGGTGAATCTTCCTTCAAAAGCTGGGTTTACCGCATCGCCACCAACCTGTGCCTGGACAAGTTGAGGCAGTCGAAGCGGCGCGTGCTTCCCGTCGACGTGTACGACCCGGCGGTCTCGATCGCGGAGCCCCGCGACACGCTGCCGGAAACGTCCTGGGTCTGGCCGGCTCCCGAGTTCGCGGATCAGCCGGAGGAGACCGCCATTCGCAGAGACACGCTTCAGCTTTGCTTCATTGCCCTGCTGCAGACGCTGCCTCCCCGGCAGCGGGCGGTCCTGATTCTGAAAGATGTGTTCGAATGGTCCGCCAAAGAGATCGCCGATGCGCTGGACATGTCGGCCGCGGCGGTGAACAGCGCCCTGCAAAGGGCACGGGGAACGATGGAGCAGGCTCAGCTTCGCTCCCACACGTTCAGCGCGGAAGCGTCCGCTCCCGACCGCGAGCTGCTGTCGCGGTACATGGAAGCTTTCGAGCGGTTCGATATCGATGCGCTGGTCTCGCTGTTCCATGAAGAAGGCAGCATGTCCATGCCGCCTTTCACGATGTGGGTGCAGGGCCGCGATCATCTGTCCCGGTTCTTCGCGCTTACGCGCCGGCATTGCGAGGGGTCCCGTTTTATTCCGGTTACGATAGGCGGCGGGTATCCCGCCCTCGCGCAGTACGTGCCGGACCGGGATTCGTCCTTGCTGGTTCCTTGGGGCATTCACGTCATTGAAATGAAAGACGGCAAAATATTGCATATTCAAAATTTTATCAATCGAAATTTGTTTGCCCGGTTCGGGCTTCCCGATCCGCTCGACCGATGAATTCCGCGAGCCGGCTCCGTCTATAGTGGTGAAAACGCAAATAAAGCGTCAATTCGAAAGGAGCGTTCAGCATGGCAACGAACAGCCGGACGAGGATCACGGTGCAGGCGATCGTCAAAGCCCCGGTGGAGAAAGTCTGGAAGTATTGGAACGAGCCGGAGCACATCACGCATTGGAGCTTCGCTTCGAATGACTGGCATGCGCCGTCCGCGACGAACGATCTGCGCCCCGGCGGAAAGCTGATTGTGCGGATGGAAGCGAAGGACGGCAGCGCGGGCTTCGACTTCGGCGGCACCTACGATGTTGTGAAGGAGCATGAGGAAATTTCCTTCACGATGGGCGACGGCCGAAGAGTCGACATCGTGTTCACCGCGCAGGGGATGAAACGAAGATCACGGAGACGTTCGACGCCGAAAACACGTACCCCCTCGAATTTCAGCAGGCGGGCTGGCAATCCATCCTGGACAATTTCAAACGGCACGCGGAGCAGCATTGAGCCGATCCGAAAAAGGGCGTCCCCGGGGGGCGCCCTTTTTCTGTGTGTGCATGGGGGGCGGCGGCCGCATTATTCGGCCGACCGCTGCGATTCCAGCACTTGTCTCAGCACCGTCAGCGCATTCGCGGCACGCGGCCATCCGGCGTAGAACGCCAGATGCGTGATGGCTTCCGCCAGCTCTTCCCCGCTCAGCCCGTTCTCCTGCGCAAGACGCAGATGGAACGGCAGTTGCTCGGGCGTGCCGCCCGCGACCAAGGCGGAGACCGTCAGCAGGCTGCAGTCGCGCAGGGACAGCTGCTCCCGGCGCCACAAGTCGCCGAACAGCACCTGTTCGGTATAGTCCGCGAACGCGTCCGCGACCCCGCCGAACGTTTCCCGGACGCTAGAAGGAATCAACCGATGCGCCATGGACCGCCCGCTCCTTCCCTTGCGCGATTTCCAGCATCTGCGCCACACCGTTGCCGAAGGTCCAGTCCTCGTATTCCGTTCCGGCTGATGATCGAATTGATTCGGGAGGAGACGGCAAACGGAAGCCGCCTCGATTGACAGGCCGCTTCAATTTTATATATTATATTTGCATACCGAACGGTATTTAATTGACATTCCGGTCAGGTTGGGAGGCGCGCGATTGAACGTCAGGGACAAAGTCGTCGAAGCTGCGGAGCGGCTGGCCCGCACACGGCCTTATGATCGCATCACCTATGCCGACATCGCCAAGGAAGCCGGTGTGCATTGGACGGCCGTGCGCAGGCATCTCGGCAGCCGGCAGGACATGCGGAACTGGCTGCAGCGCCTGCAGACGGCGCTGGAGACACCGCCGGCGGATACGCGCACGCGCATCCTGGAGGCGGGCGCTGCCGTGTTCGCCCGGCTCGGCTACCCCAACACGTCGCTGGACAAAGTTGCCGCCGATGCGGGCCTGACCAAAGGCGCGGTGTACTGGCATTTCTCGAGCAAGCAGGATCTGTTCCTCGCCATCCTGGATCTTCACCTGAACCGGCAACTGCGGCTGCTGCCCCGTCAGCTCGATCAGACGCTGCAGTCCGCAGACCCCGAGTCCGCGCTGGCGGATTGGCTGGCCGCCCAGCTCTGCCTCCCCGGCGAGGAAGACGGCCGCCCGATGCTGTTCCTGGAATTCGTCACGTCAAGCCGGGAACCGGAAGTGCGCGAACGGCTGCAGAAAATGCACGGCCTGATGCTGGACGGCGCGACCGCCTGTATCGGGGAAATGCAGCGCAGAGGCTGGGTCCGGGCCGATCTCGACCCCCAGGCGGTCACCCTCATGGTCGACGCCCTGCTGAAAGGGCTGGTCGTGGAATGGCTGATCGATCCCGGGCGCGTCCAGGAGAAAGACATGTTCCGGACGATTGCCCGCCTGCTCTGGCAAGGCATGATGCCGCAAAAATCCTAGATTTTTGCGGCGATTTATTTGGCCTGAACATACCGTTAGGTATGTTAATCGAACACTTTAAAGAATGTCGAAGAGGAGGATTCCCCATGTGGATGTTGCTGATCGCTGTTTTATTGCTGACCGGCTTGACCGCGGCGCTGTGGCTGTACAACCGCATCCGGTCCGCGCAGGCGGAGGCCGCTTTTCCTCCGGCCGGATCGTTCATTACCGTCGAAGGGACAAAGCTGCACTATATCCGCAAAGGCGAGGGAACGCCGGTCGTGTTGCTGCATGGCGGAGTGCTTCGGGCGAACGATTTTGATCAGGTGGTGGAACGGGCTGCAGCTTGCGGGTATGAGGCCATCGCGTTCGACCGCCCGGGTTACGGCTACAGCGAACGGCCGCCGCGGGCGACGCCGGCTGACCAGGCGAGGCTCATTCACGGCGCGCTGAAGCAGATGGGGGTGGAAAAGCCGATCATCGTCGGCCATTCCTGGAGCGGGCTGCTGGCCCTGACCTATGCGCTTCACTACCCGGACGACGTCTCCGGCGTCGTCACGCTCGCGGGAGCGATGTACAAAGAAGGGTATCCCGCGGAACACGGCGATCCGATCTCCCGCTTGGCCGCCGCGCCGGTGGTCGGGCCGATTTTCGTGAACACGGTGCCGGGAAGTCCGCTCGGCATGGCGCTCGCCCGTTCTTCGGTACGGCAGGCGTTCGCCCCCGAGCCGGTGCCGGCGGGTTACCGGGAAGCGGCGCTGGAGCTCTGGCTCCGGCCGGGCCAGTTCCGGGCGAACCGGGAAGACATTCTCGCGTTCGTGCCCGCCGCGCTGGAGGCCGGCCGGCGTTATCGCGAGATCCGCTGCCCGGTCGTCATCGCGGTCGGCGAGGAGGATCCTTACGGGACCCGGGAACAGGCCGCCCGGTTGAAACGGGATATCCCCCATGCCGAGCTGAGGGAAATCCCGCGCGTCGCGCACATGATTCCGCAGCTTCATCCGGAGCTGGCGCTCGAGGCGATCGACAGGGTGCGGGAGCTGTCCGGGGCCGCGCCGTCCGTGCCGGTCAAATCCATTTCTTCAGAAACACTCTGAGCCCGGTGCGGTGAGCCCAGATCATGAGCGCGATGTTCGCGCACCAGCCCCAGAAGATGGCGGCGGGATACGACCGCTGATGCAGCCAGACCGATACGGCGAACATGCCGAGGACGACCTGGAAGCTGTCCGCCTCGGACGAGACCGGGCGCCAGCCGTTGAGCGCGCGGCCGATCACGAGCAGCACAGCCAGGATGACGGCATAGACCAGCGTCACTTCGAACGCCGTGAGCGCGCTCCAGACGCCGAAGGTGACAGCGATCCCCTTGCCGCCGCGAAAGCGGAGGAACGGCGAGAACAGGTGGCCGAGCACCGGCGCGGCGGCAATGGGGATGAGGACCGGATCGTCCGGGTGGATGACGCCGGTCTGCAGGCATACCGCCACGGGGACGAACCCTTTCATGAAATCAAGGACGACGGCCAGCAGTCCGAAACGGTATCCGGCCGCCTGCCACAGATTGAACGCCCCGGGGTTGCCGTCGCCGATGGTGCGCAGGTCGACGCGGGCGATTTTTCCGAGCAGATGGGCATACATGACGGAACCGGACAGGAAGCCGAGGATGAACCAGAGCGCCATCATGCGTCCCTCCCGCTTCCCAGATGGATTTGCCGGCCTTTCCAGGTGACGCGGCCAAGCCATGCGGTCTGATAGAGCGAATACAGCATGACGGCGGCAAAGAACAGCGTAGGCAGCATGTGCAGGACCGGCATGAGCACGCCGAACGTCCCCGCAACCCGCGCCATGCGGTACAGCTGCGCCGCGTACAGGATGAGGCCGGCCGCAAGCAGCCAGTCCAGCCAGAAGAACAAGCCCGTCAAGAACATGCCGATCATCCACAGCGCACACAGGAGGACCGTCGTCCGGCTCACCACGGCCATGCTGGGCACCGCGCTCTTCGCGAACCCTTCGGCGGCCTGGCGGATGCCGCCGGGATACATGCGGTAGGAGACGAGATCACCGCCGAGATAATGGGCGAGCGGAATGCCCGCGGCCTTGCAGCGCGCGCCGAGCGCCAGGTCGTCGATGACCTCGGAGCGGATGCCGGCATGGCCGCCCGCCCGCAGGTAATCGTCGCGCGACGTCACAATGCAGGGGCCGTACAGCCCCTGGCGCGGGTTGTTCGCCTCATAAGGCGACATGAAGACGAAAACGCCGAGCATATTGAACACGAGCGACAGCTTCTCGGCCAGCCGCGGCACGACATGGTACGGGACGACCGAGATGACGCCTCCCGTCTGCTCCCTTTCTGATGCAAGCGCTTCCAACCCCCGGGGCGCCAGCCGCACATCGGCGTCCAGAAAAACAACGATGTCCCCGGTCGTGTGGTGGAAACCGTCCCAGAGCGCCCAGTTCTTCCCCGTCCACCCCGGCGGCAGATCATCATGGCGCACGACGCTCGCGCCGAGACGGGCCGCAATCTCCCCGGTTCCGTCCTCGGAACCGTCGTCGACCACCACGATTTCGACGGGCGGCAGCGTCTGGTCGCGCAGTGACTCGAGCAGATGCGGCAGATTCGCCGCCTCGTTGCGGGCCGGAATGACCACCGACACCGTCTTCCGCAAAACATCCGGCGATGGATCCGAAGGCGCTTGAAGAAGTTTCTTGTCGAACAATCGCCATCCCGCCCACAGACCCGCCGCAAGCACTGCTCCGATTGCCGCTTCAAGCATCCAGCTCTTCATCTGTCCACCGTCCCATTTCAGGATGTTCAAGCGCTGACCGCTGCCAAACCGTAAAACGGAACACGGATGGAATACAAATATTGTAGCAGATGAGCGGTATTCCGAGAACACTTTATGATGGCGCGAGGTTATCGGTGATGAAAAAAGAAAGACACCTGCATTCCAGGCGCCTTTTATCATCCGGTCAATCTTGGTAGTCCTGCTGCGTATCCAGGCCGACCATCTTGGCCGCCGCGTCCCAGGTCACGCCGATGTTGAACGTCCTCGCGATGTCGCGGAGCTTGAAATAGTTGTTGCCCCCGATCGTGTACGCCGTAAACTGCATCTCCCGGCCGTCCACATAGATCTTCGAACGGTTCGGTGTCGCGGTTACGGCCATCCGGTTTTCCGATCTGGCGAGCTCCCCGCCGACGGGTGTGTAGGATTCGCCGGAAATCAGACTGATGGCGTTCCGCGCGCCGTCCCACTTGACCTCGAACGGCTTGTCGGTTCCGCTCAGCACCATGGCAAGATCGCGCAGCTTCAAGTAGAGGTTGCCGTTGATCGCATAGGCATGGAAAGCGACCGTCTTGCCGTCCACCGTCACGTTGGCCGTCTGCGGCAAGGCCATGACCTCTCTGTCTTCTGCCGCAGGTTCTTGCGCACCCGGTTCCGCTTCCTCCTGATCCGTAAACATGATGTACAGATCAAGGAAATGCCACAGCAAGTCTCCGGCCTCATCGTACGAGTAGATATCGATACGCAGCATCTCTTCCTGAAAATTCATTTCCCAGATGCTGCGGCTTACCGAGACGCTCGCCTTTCCGCCTCTGAGCTCCAGCCCTTTCCATTCGGCCGCGTACCACTGCCCGGATTCGTCGCTGATCAGGATATCCAGGTAGCGGGCATCCGGGTCCGACGTGATCACCTCGAACAGGAGCACATCGCCGTCGCCGTCCGGATAGTCGAAGTAATTCGTTTCAATTTCGAACGCCTCGCCGTTGATCGCCAGTACGGCGGAACCGCTCTTGACATAATGCGGAAAATATACCTGGTAACCCGTGCTTTCATCGGCCAAATAAAACAGCTTCGATGCATCATACCCCGCGTCTTCCGGTTCCGCCGCCGCAACCACGGCAGTCTGGAGCAAGAACACCGCCACCAACAGGAGCGAAATGTTTTTCTTCATCCGGCACCTCTCTGTCTTCCGTCGTATGCGCTGTCGGTCATGCCGCCAGGCTTCTTCTTCATTATAGGATATCGGCCGTCGTGCATCACTTCATAAATCCCGCAAGCAGAACGGCCGCCAAAAATACGAGCTGCAGCAAGGTTCGCGGTAGAATAGGGGTTGCCGGCTTCCCGGCCAGCGTCAGGCGGTTGCGCGCCGCATGGACATTCGCCGGAAACATGGCCGCAAGAAGCAGCGCCAGGCCGCCGGCGGCATACGGGGACACGGCGGGAATCACAATTCCGACCGCGCCGATGATTTCAAGCCAGCCGGTGAGCGTGACGAGCAGCTCCGGCCTCGGAAATGCCGGCGGAACCATGCGGATCAAGTCGGGCTGGCGTTTTCCCCAATGGGCGGGCGCCGTGAGCAGGAACATCAAGGCGACCGCGAAGCGCAGCGACGTGGTCCAGTCGTCGAAATACGTCCATCCCATATAACCCGCCAAGCGGAAAAGCAGCAGCGATCCGACCAGCATGATAAACGGTGCCATTCTCGAACCTCCCGTTTGCGCTCATCTAAAATTTATTTTAAAAGACCGACCGCCGGTCTTTAAATAGTTTTGGGAGGGCATATCGAGTAGGCCCATGAAATAATCATGGGCCTTTCATCGTTCGAAAAATAATTTGTAAAAATACTGATGCGCCGCAACATACAGCACACACAATGACAAGACCGGGACGATCATTCTCCGCCCAATTCAATAAGCTTCATCAATTGGAAAATCAACGTTGACAAAATCAAAATTCCATCCGGCCCTTTTACCAACCAGCAGCAAGCCCCCTGTCGTTGCGTACAAAACCACTTGCGGAACACAGGTATAAAGCACAATCTTTTCCCCGATGCTCAGAATGTCCGGCGTGTGCAGCTTGCATTTCTAACCTTACTGTTGACAAGTCAACTATCTTCGCATATAGTTGACTTATCAACCATCCCAGTACACAGAGGCGGCGCACAATGAACGACACCCGCAAAGAAAGCGTGGCGAAATGGATCTCGGTGCTGCATCGCCAATTCCAGATGTATCTTAACCGGGAACTGAAGCCGTACGGCATCCGATCATCGGAGTACATTTACCTCGTGAATCTGTACGAAAAGGACGGCGTCTCCCAGGAGACGCTGTCCCGGAACCTGTACATCAACAAGGCCGCGACGGCGCGGGCGATCAGCCGGCTGGAGAAGCTCGGGCTTGTGCGCAGGGCGCGCGACCAGAACGACGCCCGGGCATACGCGGTGACGCTGACCCCTGAAGGGCTGAAGATACGCGATGTGATCCAAGAGAAGCTGCGAAAGTGGACCCGGACGCTCGAAGAGGGGCTCACCGAAGACGAGTACGCGTTCATGATGCGCACCATCAAGCGCATGTCGGCGAACGCACTGGCGCTGGTCGAAGCCGGACGCCATGATGCGGGAGAAGAAGGAGGTGCGGATGACGATGACTGACCAACTGACACATGACGAGCAACGCGAACGGGCCGGCATGCGGCTGATGCGGCTGATGATGGTCACGGCGGTGCTGTCGTTCATGAGCGCCAGCTCGTTCAACATTGTCGTGCCGGAGATCAGCCGGCAGTTCGGGATCACGCTGGCGCAGGCGAGCTGGCTGTCTTCCGGCTATACGCTCTTTTACGGTTTCGGCACCGTCGTCTACGGCAAGCTGGCGGACCGGTTCGCGCTGCGGCCGATCATCACCATCGGTCTGTTCATCTTCACGGCGGGTTCCCTGACCGGCCTGCTGTCGCAGACGTTCTGGACGGCGCTCGCGGGGCGGCTGCTGCAAGCGGCCGGCGCGTCCGTCGTGCCGGCGATGGCCATGATTCTGCCGATCCGGTATTTCGCGCCGGAACGCAGAGGTTCGGCGATCAGCATGACCGCGGTCGGGCTGGCGATCGGCGGCGTGCTCGGCCCGGTCGTCTCGGCGCTGCTGCTCAGCTTCGCGAACTGGCGGTGGCTTTATGTACCGTCCTTGCTGATGCTGACGCTCTTGCCGCTGTTCCGCAAATATCTGAAAGCGGCAGACGCCGCCGGCAACCCGCAAGGGAAGCTCGACACCCCCGGCGGCGGGCTGCTGCTTGCGGCGACGGCAGCGCTGCTGCTCGCATTCACCTGGTGGAACGTCTGGCTGTTCGCGGCGTTCGCCGCCGCGCTGGCGCTGTTCATCGTTCACATCCGGCGCGTGCGGGAGCCGTTCGTGCGGCCGGCCCTGTTCCGGAATCGGAAATATCGGACCGGTCTTATGATGACCTCGCTGATCGCCGCGGCCTCGAACGGCGTGTTCCTGCTGACGCCGATGCTGCTGGCGGACGTGTACCATCTCGAATCCCAGTGGATCGGCTTCGCCCTGGTGCCTGCCGCTTTCGCGGCGGCCGTGCTCGGCAGGCGCGGCGGCAAGCTGGCGGACCGCAAGGGGAATCTTGCGCTCTACGCCATCGCCGCCGGGCTGCTCATCACCTGCTTCTCGCTCATGGGCCTCCTCGCGGGGACATTGCCCGTCTGGGCGATTCCGCTCGTCCTGATGTTCGGCAACGTCGGACAGACGTTCATCCAGGTCGCCATCACCAACTCCGTGTCGGGCACGCTGCCGAAGCCGGAGGCGGGCGTCGGCATGGGCTTGTTCTCCATGACGAACTTCATCTCCAATGCGGTATCGGCCAGTTTGTACGGCGTCGCCGTCGAGGCGGGAAGAACCGGCTTGGCGTCCGAACTCGCACTGAACGCCGGAGCCTTCAATCTGATCTATGGTGCGCTGGCCGCCCTGCACATCGTCCTGCTCATCGTCTATCGGGTTCGGTTCGGCGCCGGGGCCGCGCGTGAAAGGAGCGTGACAAGCGGATGACGGAACGAACGAAACCGCCGGCGTGGTTTGCCGAAGTATGCGCATGGCCGGGCGTGACGACGGGACCGCACCGGTTCGGCGGCACGGAATTTCTCGTAAACGGCAAAGAAATCGGCCATACGCACGGGTTTTCCCTCGTCGACATCCTGCTGCCCAAGGCGGTGCGGGACGAAGCGATCGCTCGCGGGAAAGCGTCCCCGCACCATATCCATCCGGAATCGAACTGGGTGTCGGTGCATGTCACCGATGACGCCGCGGCAGCCCATGCGGTCGAACTGCTGCGGTTCAACTACGATCGGCTGATGAACAAAGACAGCGTGCGGGACTGATCCGCCGCTGTCTTTTTCCTTTTCACCAATCTTCCGCCACACGCCATGACCGCAACCGTGCGGCGGCCGCCTTCCGACTTGCGCGATCGTACCGGCATTTCTTTCTGTCGATCGTGCCGTTATGGAGCACATAGCAGGAAGCGCCGGGGATGTTCCGAAAATCTTATTAATTTCTGAAGCAACTTGCAATTGAACCATGCTGCGGTATAATACGTCATTATTAAATGCCAGCGTCTTCCTGTGGCATCTCGGGTGGTCGGTATCGTGTTTTATATCCGGAACAATCTGCGGTTGGTATTCTATCATCTGATCCTGCTGCTGCTCATCGCCGCCGCGGGCTACGGCCTATGGAGGGCGGGCGTGGACACCTTTCATATGATCGGCTGGTTCCCCGCCGTCATCGTGCCGGGCTCTTTCGTCATCGGCCTGTTGCTCACCCCTCATCGCAAAGCGCTGGGCAATGTGCTGTCCACCCTGTCCCTGCTGATCATCAGCCTGCTGCTCTATCCGGTCTACGCCCTGCATGACCTGGCGTTGGACGCGATTTATATGTACGGCCTGTTCCATCTGCCGTACGCCTGGCTTCCGCTGGTCGATTCGTTCCATGCCGTCAATGTGCTGCTCATCACCCTGCTGCCGTTTCTGGCCGCCACACTGGGAATATTTATAAAGCGGAGGCTTGTCCGATGAGATTGTCGTTGAAGTTGCTATGGAAAAAGCTTCTCCCGGCCATCGTCCTGCTCGGCCTGCTCACCCAATGCGTCGGCGGTTCGGGAGACATCTCGCCCGTTCTTCCCGCCTCGCTTCTGAAGGAAGCCGAGGCTGCGCCGGCAGCGTCCGGCCCGGAAATCCATGTCGATGTCCTGTTCCTGCACGGCTCCGGGGGGATCAGCGCCGCCGGCATTCTCCATCACCTGCGGCAAACCACGGTGGCGAACGCGCGGCTGACGGTTCGGCAGCTGGATGCGGCCGCCATCGATGACTCCTATGATCTGGTGTACCTGGACCGGGACCTGACCGGCGAACCCGCCTGGCCGGAAGTCCGGGACCGGCTCATCGCCTATGTCGAGCAAGGCGGCATCCTGTTCCTGTCCCATGAATATGCGGACGCCTTCCCTGCGGCATTCACCGGCATCGCGGCCATGACGCCCATCGAGGATACCGAGCTGAACTTCGCGTATCCGGAAGTGCGCCGCAACCTGCAGGGGATTCAGCGGGTGTGGCAGTCGTTCAGCGACATTTACGGCCGTTACAACGGGTTGAATCCGAAGTTTCATATTCATTTCGAAGAAGGCGCCGTGACGGATCAGGCCGTGCCGCTGGTGAAGAAGGGCGACCTCGCGCTGCTCACGGCCAATCAGGCGGGCGACGGCACCGTCATCTGGGCCAACAATTTCCTGCCGAACGAGCAGTTCATCACCCGCTTCGATCTGCAGGCCGAAGAAGGACAGAAATATTTCCACTTCGGCTATGCCAGCGCCAACTATCTGTTCCGGACGGAACTGATCAAGTTCGCCGCGAAGGAGCACCACGGCTTCTCCGTGCAGAAAGCCTACGGCCCGTACGGCAGACCGGGGATGGCCTGGCAGGCGCACTATGAGGCGCTGTATTCGTTCGTGCTGCGGGACATGATCAAATTCACCGAGCTGCTGGAAAAACACGACCAGGTCCCGACCTACTCCGTCGTGCGCGGCAGCTACAACGGCGGCGTCTGGATGGAATCGCTCCGCTATCTGGAGAACATCGGCACCGACCAAGCGCCGCGGTTCGTCAATATGGAAAGCGACTCCTTCTTCTCCGCCGGCCGGGCGCTGACGACCAAGAAGGCGAACATCCATTTCGGCCGGGTGCCGGGATACAACTCGTTCCTGTCGCAGCTCGACACCAGCTGCCGGGCCTACCCGACAGCCGTCGACTGGAACCGGGACGGCGCGACGGACTTCATCATCGGCACGCATGACGGATACGTCTATTTCGCGGAAAATGACGGCGAGGCAACAGACCTCGTCTTCAAGAAGCCCGTCAAGCTGAAAGGCGTCCGGACGGACAGCGACGCCGCGCCGTTCGTCGTGGACTGGGACGGCGACGGTCACCCCGATCTGGTGCTCGGAAGCGGCAATGGCGAAGTCGTCCTGTACCGAAATAACGGCAAAAACAAGCTGAAGCTTGCGGGAACCTTCACCGCCGGCGGCCAGGCGCTGTCCGTCGCCGGAGCAGCCGCGCCCGCCGCCGCCGATTGGGACGGCGACGGCATCCCGGATCTCATCGTCGGGGACGCGGAAGGCAGCCTCCATCTGTTCAGGGGGACCGCCTCCGGTTCGCTCGAGCTTCACCCGGCCGAACCGATCCGGGCGGACGGCGAGCCGGTGAACGTCGGACGGTACGCCGCGCCGTTCGCGACCGACTGGAACAGCGACGGCATCCCCGACCTGCTGGTCGGCACCGAAAGCGGAGAGATCGTGCTGCTGGAAGGCCGGGAAGACGGCACGCTGACGAACAAAGGGCCGCTTACGGGCGAGGAATACAATTTCTTCGGCACGAACACGATCAAGCCGGGGCGCAACGCGGTGCCCGTTGTCGTCGACTGGAACGGGGACGGGAAGAAGGATCTGATCACGGGACATCTGGAATTCGGCAGCCCTTACGCCATCGACAGTCCGCTGTTCCCCTATCCGAAGGATCTGCGGGGGAACCTCCGGTACATCCAGCGCAAGCATCTTCCGCTCATTCCGCACATGTACCTGCATGAATACATGTCGGACGAACGGGAGAAGCAGGAGATCGCCCTGCACAAGGCGGCCTTCCACGCGCTCGGCCTGGAATGGGACGACGACATGGGCGTCAACCATCATACGTGGCGAATCAACAAGGACGCGCTGCAGACGTTCCGCAACCAGCGGGAGGCGGGGATCTGGTGGAACTTCGGGTTCAATCCGCCGAACGTGAGCACGGCGCCGCGGGATGGGGCGGAGTTCCTGTTCGTCATTCCGTTCCTGCTGCCCGACGACAGCGGCGATACGCCGTCCGAGCCGTTCATGCTGTTCTCGCCGGCGCCCCACCCGCTCAACTACGGCATGGCATGGGACAGCCTGGCGCAGTTCGACATTCCGCTTATCAATTTTGAGCATATCGAGCACAGCATGAAGCCGGGAACGGATCTGTACGAGAAGCTGCTCAAGATGATCTCCGCCATGAACCGGGTCCGGGAGACGCACAAATACACCTTCATGACCGAGCAGCAGATCGCCCGGTCGCTGCTGAACACGTTCTATGCCGATGTGAAAGTGCAGGCGGACGGCGGACAGATTTATCTGACGCCTGACGGCTCGCAAGTGCCCGCCAATGTGAAGGAATACGCCGGCACGCTCGGCGTGAAGCTGGAGCTCGGCGAGGCGTACGCGGACCGCGAAGTCGACACGTCCGGCATGTTCTATTACGAGGGCAATGGCGGGCATTACATCGGCATTCCCGGGCCGACGGCGGTCGATCTTGTCGACTCGTCCAAGATAACGGAGCGCCTCCATGTCGTCCGCAGCAACGGCCCGGTCGCGTTCACCGTCCGGGAGGGCGCGCTGGAGCTGCAGCTTGACGCGCAGGGGATGCAGGAGATCGAGATCTACTCCCCCGAGCCGCTCAACGTGACGGGCAAAAATCTGCGCGTGAAGCGCGACGGCAACCATTACACCATCATCCATTACGGCGAGCGGGCTCAAATGAAGCTCAAGATTCGGTGACGCACCCGAATCATTGGTAGGATTCCAGCACATAAAGGGTTCGGAGATCGGGATTCAGGACGGCGATCAGACGGTCGCCGTCCGATTCATTTTTGACAAGGTAATAATCCTGTTCATCGAAAACCGGCGGGTGCTGTACGAACAATTGCGCGATTTTCTCGCGGTCTTCCGGGTACCATTGCTGCAGATCCGTCATGAAGGCATCAATCAATGCGGATACGTAGCCGGTCGCGGACTCGATGCTGACCCAATCGGGCATGGCAAGCATCTCCCGGACCGCTTCCTCGCTGTAACGGGCGATCGAATACTGCGCATGGTCCCTTCCGGGGTATGCGAGAATCCGCTCAAGCTGCTCCGGCTCGGGCGTATCGAATCCCCAGTTCAAACGCCACACTTCAGCCTGTGTCCTCTCCAGCGATTTGCTGACTTCCGTGATCACGACAAGCAGCGCCAAGATCGCTGCAAGGATCGCGCCAATCCAGACGATCAGCCGCGATCGCGATTTGCCGGTTCCGGCGGCCATCCAATCCCTCCTGACGCATATTGAAAATTGTACATAAAATTGAAAAACGGTGAAGTGGGGACATAAAGTCCCCACTTCATCTTAATCCTGTATATAAATTGTAATACTATAAGGCACAATGGCGCCAGCTTCTTGAGCATCAGCAGCATGGTTATTCACCCATGTGACAAAAGCACTGGGAACCCCATTGGAAGTCGTATAGTTCTGGTGTTCAAAATCATATATGTCGTAAAGTCTGAGATAAACCTTCCATGAACCGTTAATCTTTTCAGCCCCGGCAATATAAGACACTTTATTCAGGCTTAAATAGACATCAACCGGTTTATTTAAAGTTAGGCTCCCCATTTTACTGTAGTAATTCCCTGAAGACGGAAGTTCACTTCTGAAACTTTTAATGAAATTTTTTATGACTTCTGAGTTTTTTACCGTATTGGAGTAACCTTCACCTGCATTATAAACCAAATCAGATGGTTCATCTTGTAAAGAGTGGAACAAGAACGCTCCTGACATCGGCAATCCCGCATCTATCAACGCTTCTGACCATCTGCTTAATTGATAACGATATAACCATTTGTCCAAAGACAGGGGAACTACATACAACATATGGGTAATTTGGCTGTCAGTACGGACTTTCTCTTGTTTAAGAATAATTTCGGGACTAGGCACGTTCTTTGCAGAGTCAATTTCAAATTTAAGTTGGTCTACAATCCTTTTATGATCTTCTTCGGTATATGTTTTATCACCTGATGCTATGATGTTTTCAGTCGGTAGCAGAACCAACGATAGAACAATTAAGATTCCGGCAAACCTGATTTTCTTCATAAAACCCCCCTAAATTAAAGTGTATTCTCCTAAAATATTACTATTTTGTTTTTTATGTGTCAATTACCTTTGATTTAGAAACCTTTTTCTTATCTGTTTCCGGCGCTTCGAATGCGCAGTTCTTTTCGAATGGAGGCAACGCCTCCATAATTTCATTTCCCACTCCGCCGCTGCCCGGTCGGCATTGCTCAAATTCCCGAGCAACTCCTCCACCATGGATGATGCCCGATTTCTCGCGGTCTTCCGGGTACCATTGCTGCAGATTCGTCATGAAAGAATTGATTAATGTGGTCTTCCGACCGCAGTTATAACTTTTAAAATTAATATTTACAGGTTATAGTTGGTGTGGTATGATAACTCCACAATATAACCGTTAATAATCTATTATAATGGTTATATCAATTTGCATGGGGGAGGAATGCACATGCTTCTGCAACGTTTGCCATGGGCCGGGGTTCGCATCGCGGTCGCCGCCGCCGTCATTCTCGATGCAAAGACGCTAGTTCCCATCCACTACGGCACGATGCACCATCCCCCGATCTATCACGAGACGGCGGATATTGCGGCTCGACTTGAAGCGGCTGCGGCCAATAAAATAAGGGTGGACATGATCGGAACTGCGGAAATTCTGAGGCTGTAAGGAGAAATCCCATGCACAGGACCATGACACTCGGCGGCGCGTTGTGGATCAATCTGGCGAACACCGTCATGATGCGGGACGGCAAGCGGACGGACGGACTCGAAGATCCGCGTTTCGCGGTCGAATGGCTTATGTCGAACGGATTGCTGACGGAAGCCCCCGAAGATAAACATGCGGCCGGCCGGATGCTGGCCGCCGTTCTCCCCGCGCTCATGCGGCTGCGTGATCTTTGCGCCGGCGCGATCTCGGATCTGAAGCGGAACGGACGGTTGTCCGACCGGACTTGCGCGGACATTGCGGAAGTTCTGCGCGGCCTGGAGATTGAGGCGCGAATGGAACGGCGGGACGGCGGGTTCCGGCTGGTTCACGAAGGCCGGAGCCCTGCCGACCGCGCAAGCCATGCGGTGATCCAATCCATCGTCGACACGCTGGCCAGCCATTCGCCGGACCGGATTCGGAAGTGCGAACACCCATCATGCATCCTGCATTTCGTCGATACCTCGAAGAGCGGCAGGCGGCGCTGGTGCAGCATGGAATTGTGCGGCAACCGTCAGAAGGCGGCCGAATATTACGCCCGGCAGAAAAAGAAGTCAGGCGGATGACGTCCTTCATGCCTTTACGATCGCTTCGGCCCCGGCGGCGGCAACCCGCCCTTTCATCGTTACTGCTTCAAGATCTTCAAATACGCTACCCACGGGCCGACGTCGTCGCGGTACCGCTTGGCCATCACCCGGATGATCTGGGACAGATGGGTCAGGTCGTGCACCACCCAGGCCGTGAGCAGCTGGCCCAATGTCACGCTTCCGAATTCCGGGTGCATGCCTTTAAGCCCGAGATGCCGCTCCGGGTCAATGAACGCCCGCAGCCTGGCCACATGCCCGTCCCGCAGCTCCCGGAACTCGGCAAGCCGCTGCTCCAACGACCGGCCGGACGGTTGGCGCAAATGGGCGAACCGGTCAAACGGCGGAAATGGCTGCTCCTCACCATGCGCAAGCAGCCATTCCATCCGGGGAATCCAATTGCGCTTCTCCGCTTCGATCAGATGGTCGACCACTTCGGATGCACTCCAGGTTCCTTCCCCTTCGCGGCACCCAAGCCACGAATCGGACAGTCCCGTCAGCATGCTTTCCAGCGTCCGGGGCGTTCGCTCCAGCAACTCCAATGCTTCCTGCAAATTAAAATTCACGCGCACCCTCCTCGCAATGACATCGTGTCAGACTTCCCCTGCTGACATTGTACGCCAGTCTGTTCCTCTGAAAAAGCCGCTTTTCCGATTCTCCTCAGCGAAATAGCCGCCGATGAAGTCGATGAACTTCCGGGCCGCCAGGGAGAGATACCTCCGCTGCGGCCATACGAGCCAGTAGTCGCGCCGGCAGACCGGACGCTTGATCGGCAGGTAGACCAGCTCGGGATCATTGGGATTGATGCAGGCGAACAGCGCGACGCCGAGACCGGCCCGCACGAGGCTCAGAATCGCGGCAGGCTCGTCGACCCGGCAGACGAATCGCGGCGAGATGCCGGCCTGCCGGAACAGCGCGTCGTTCACATCCTGAAAAATAAACCCTTCCTTGTACCCGATGAACGGCTCGCCCGCGGCATCGGCGAGACGGACGGCGGAGCGGCCGGCCAGCCGGTGTTTCCGGGGCACGACAAGGTACAGCTCTTCGCCGAGCACCCGGGACTGCTCCACCCCTTCCCGGTCGATCGGCATCACCGAGAACCCGATGTCCGCCTCCCCGGAATCGATCGACGCGGCCAACTCGTCCATCGAAGCCGCGTGCGTAATCTGCATGTCGACGTTCGGATGCCGCTCCAGAAATTCACGGATCGGTTCGACGAGGGAAGTCATCGTCGAGGTCACCAGCCGGATGCTCCCCTGCTCCAGACCCGCCAGTTCGGCCACTTCCCGCTTCGCTTCCTCCAGCAGATTGAGCGCGGTCTCCACTTTGTGCAAAAAGGTTCTGCCGAACGCGTTCAGCCGGATTCTCCCGCTCTGACGGTCAAACAGCGGCACCCCCACGTGCTCTTCCAGCCGCGCGATCGTCTTGCTCAGCGCAGGCTGCGCGATGCGCAGCTCCTGCGCCGCGCGCGTCATGTGTTCCAGCCGGGCCACTGTGCGGAAATACTGCAGCTGCAACAGTTCCATGCGATCTCCTCCTGCCCCATATATCCGAGTATATGATTCATATATCAGAATATATATTTTTGTTTATTTCGGTTTCATTATAAACTAATGGCACAAGAACCGAACAGGGAAAAGAGGGATGAATCATGAAGGCGGCGGCATTTGCGACATTCGGCGGCCCGGAAGTGATGGAGCTGATGGACCTCCCCGAACCGCAGGCCGGCCCGGGCCAGGTCAGGGTGCGGGTGAAGGCGGCGGGTGTGCAGCATTTCGATTGCGCGGTGCGGAGCGGTCTGTACCCGGGGAATGTCGAGGTCCGTTTACCGCAAATTCCGGGCAACAGACGTTCCCGCTGGAACGGGCCGACGAAGCCCATCGGCTGATTGAAACCCGCCGGGGCCGCGGCAAGATCGTCCTGACAATCGACTGACCGCATCGCCAGACCGCACGGTTCGCGTGCGGTCTCTGTCCTTGGCCTTGACAATTCGTCAATATATATGAATAATTGTTCATATATATTTTATGAAGTTGATTTGGAGGCGAACGGTCATGCACACGGACGTGCTGGTCATCGGCGGCGGGCAAGCCGGGTTGGCGGTAGCATTTTTCCTCTCCCGGCGCAACATCCCGTACCTGGTGCTCGATAAGGGCCGTGAAATCGGCGAAGTCTGGCGGCGGCGCTATGATTCGCTCACGCTGTTCACGCCCCGGAACTACAGCGAGCTGCCGGGCATGCGCCTCGCCGGCGATCCGGACGGCTTTCCGGTGAAGGACGAGATCGCCGCGGCGCTTAAGCAATACGCCGAAGATCATCAACTGAACGTCCGGCTCGCGACCGAAGTGCTGACGCTGCGGAAAGCGGACGGGGAATTTCTGGCGGAGACGAACCGGGGCGCCTTCACCGCCCGGCAGGTGATCGTCGCCACGGGACCGTTCCAGGCGCCCTGGGTCCCGCCGATGGCAAGCCGGCTTGACCCGGACGTCGTCCAGCTGCATTCGGCGCATTACCGGAATCCGGCCGATCTGAAGCCGGGCACGGCGCTCGTCATCGGCGGCGGCAATTCCGGCGCGCAGATCGCGGCGGAGCTGGCCGCAAGCCGCCGGGTCATCTTGTCCGCGGCGCACCGGGTGACGTTCTTCCCGCTCACGATCGCCGGCAGAAGCGTCTTCCGGTGGTTCGACGCGCTGGGAATTCTGAACGCGCCGACCGAGTCGCGCATCGGCAGGATCGTCCGGAAGCGGCCCGATCCCGTGTTCGGCTTCGAGCTGAAGCGCCTGCTTGCCGCGAACCGGATCACGCTCAAGCCGAAGGCCGTCCGTGCGGAGGGACGGACCGTTCAATTCGCGGACGGCACGGTTGCGGAGGCGGACAATGTCATCTGGGCGACCGGATTCCGGTTCGATTACAGTTGGCTGCAAATTTCAGGGGCCTTGGATGCGGAGGGCAAGCCGATCCACGAACGGGGCGTGAGCCCGGTCGGCGGCCTGTACTATGTCGGACTGCCGTGGCAGACGTCGCGCAATTCCGCGCTCATCGGCGGCGTGGGGCGCGATGCGGAAGCGATCGTGCGGCGGATTGCGGCGGATTGCGGCGGGACGGACCGCGCGGGCCTGACCCCCATTTACAGCGGATAATGCTCGGACCCGCTCCGTTCCCCGACCCGGCGGTTCCAAATGGAGCGGAACAGGAGCGATGTCGCATTTCGCGCACACCACAGGGCAACCCATGCGAAGTACAGCCCCCACACCACGGCGGGAACGGCAGTCGCCCGGCTCAGGTTCGCCGCGTCACCGGCCCCCGCCGGGTCCATGATCGCGATCGCCAGAATCGTCACGGAACTGATGACCGATTCCACGAGGCAGATGAACGCGACAAGCGAGGCGTAGAAGATGCGCAGCCAGTTCGGGGTCAGGAAGCAGACCAGCAGCGTGATGACCGCAAACCCCAGGCACCACAGCATGCCGTACCCGTTGCGGACGAAGAGAAGCAGCCCGAGGGAAGCGATGGCGGCGGCAAGCAGCAGCCCGATCTTCTCGCGCCCGCTCGCCTGCAGGCGGAACAGCAGCCACGCGAACAGGGCGGCGCCGGTATATCCGGCGAGGGAGATCAGAATCGACCGCCAGCCGGCCTGGATCATCGAGTGCGTGACGCCGCTCTGGTCGGCGTAGAGATGGATGTACAGGACGCTGCCGGAGAGCAGCAGAGTCATGACGGCGTGCGCCATCTCGTGCACCAGCGTATAGACATTGCGGAAGAACGCCGAGAACGGCACCAGCCGGGTCAAAATCGCCGTGACCAGGACGAACAGCGCCATTTTCACCCAGGATTGCATGGGCGCCCCTCATTTCGGTCGGAAGATTGGGTGTTTAAAGTGTTTTAAAGCGTGGGGTCTTCGAATCTGGCTTCTTTGTGGGTTCGATTATTTTAACGCTAATTGGCATTGGAAAATCTATACCTGCCAAAATTGCCTCACCTTCGCCCAAAACCGGGAGAAACGACAAGATGGAGTTATTAGCTGCTGAACAAGCATTTACTATTGCTTCTTTGTCGTACTGATTTATTAATCGATGAACTATAAACGTGCCCATTTGACTCAACGTTCCTATGGGTATATCCCTTGGCATTTGAGTGGCTATACACAAAAATAAACCATATTTCCGACATTCTTTTGCAATTTGGTCAAATGCATTTAGATGAGTGAACTGAAAGTTCTCATCGTGTATTTTCCTGTTCAAAAATTGATGTGCTTCATCAACAAATAATACTATAGGGTTTAATTTGAATTCTCCTTGTCTAGCTTTAGTTAACAAGTAATTAGCAATAGAGTTTGCGATAATCTCTCTAGTTTGATACTCAAATCCTACTTTTTCAAAGCCTATTCTAAGAATAAATTGAGACTCGTTATTAACTCAACTTTCGCAGCTTAATTTTCCGAACAAAGCCTTGATATAATTGGGCAAACTCGCAATCCATTGCTGGAGTTGACATACAACGGCAGACTGATCCCGTTTGGATTTCGCTTCCGTGAACGCCATGAAAAATGCGATCAGATGCTGCAAAGCCGTTTTGAGATCCAGGTCTCGAACTTCGTCGGAAAACAGGAAAAACAGACCGCCCAACGACCGCGCGTCGTTGTTGTGACGGC
>NZ_QEWA01000056.1:0-49160 GCF_003390775.1 Thermobacillus sp.
TCCGACTGCTCAGAAGCCAATGGCAAAGTCGCCCGACTGGAATGGCATTAAAAGGACTTAGAGGATACTGATACCAGGGATCTGGAGCAGTTCCTGAAGGAAGAAAAACTGAAACCGCTAACAAGGGATTGGCTCTTTTTTCGGTTGTGATCCAGCATCCCCAATAAGGTGCCCACGCTGACTTGACTCAGACCCCGCGGGCGGCACGGTGGCGAACGCATGTGCGAATATGCTATCATCAACATAAGCGAGGGTGGGATGACGGACATGGATTTGTTCACCTATCAAGACGAGCAAACGCCACGCGCCCGGCTGCTTGCGGATCGGATGCGTCCCGAGACGCTGGACGAATATGTCGGGCAAGAACATATTCTCGGTCCCGGCAAGCTGCTGCGCAGGGCGATCGAGGCCGACCAGGTGACATCGATTCTGCTGTACGGCCCGCCGGGCTGCGGCAAGACGACGCTCGCCCACATCATCTCGAAGCGGACGCAGGGCGAGTTCGTCCGGCTGAACGCCGTGGATGCGTCGGTCAAGGACGTGCGGGACGTCATCGACCGGGCGCGGGAAGTGAAAGTGCTGTACGGGAAGAAGACGATCCTGTTCCTCGACGAGGTGCACCGGTTCAACACGGCCCGCCAGGACGCGCTGCTGCCCGCGGTGGAGCAGGGCATCATCGTGTTCATCGGTGCGACGACCGAGAATCCGTTCCACCATGTGAACGGCGCGCTGCTCTCGCGTTCGACGCTGTTCCGCCTCGAACCGCTGACGACGGAGCATGTGATGACGGCGCTGCGCCGCGCGCTGGCCGACCGCGAGCGCGGGCTCGGGTTCATGAAGCTTCAGGTCGACGAAGAAGCGCTGGAGCACATCGCGCGGATGGCCGGCGGCGACATCCGCCGGGCGCTGAACGCGCTCGAGCTGGCGGCGGTCACGACTTCGTCCCGGCAGGACGGCACCGTGCACATCACGCTGGACGTGGCGGAAGAGTCGATCCGCCAGCCGACGGTGAAGGCGGATCCTTCGACGCAGTACGACGTTCTCTCGGCGTTCCACAAGAGCATCCGCGGGTCGAGCGACGCCGCCCTGTTCTGGTTCCTGTACGCGGTGGAGAAGCTCGGCATGGATCCGATGGTGTTTCTGCGCCGGCTGATCGTGGCGTGCAGCGAGGACATCGGCCTGGCCAATCCGCAGGCGATGGTGCAGGCGGTGACGGCGATGGACGCCTACCACAAGATCGGCTGGCCGGAGGCGAAATACAACATCGCGCAGGCGATTCTGTTCGCGGTCGAAAGTCCGAAGTCGAACGCGACTGCCGTGGCCATCGGCCGCGTCATGAACGCGATCGAATCGGCCGGGACGATGGAGGTGCCGCTGCACCTGCGCGACGCACACTACAAGGGGGCGGAGAAGCTCGGGCACGTCGGTTACAAATACCCGCACGACTACCCGGGGCATTATGTCGAGCAACAGTATCTGCCTGATCGGTTGGGCGGCAAAATTTTCTATGAAGCGACAACCCAGGGGATGGAGGAAAAAATACACATCAACCAGCAGAAAAGGCGCAAATCGGGCAGATCGTGACCTGACGGCTGAAAATGGTCAATTCCGCCCGGCAAAGGTTCATAAAGGTCAACCTTAACCGAATAAGGATAACTAAAGCGCGGTCACAGACATTTGACGCGCGGAGGCAGTATGGCATAAACTTTTGATATAAGGATTCTTTATAAATAGGCTGTCGCAGGACGCCATCATTTTTCAGAGGAGGTGCACCTGTCCCGCACGGCTTCCGCCCGGCGGAACGGCGGGGATCAGGGAATCGGTGGGCAGTGACCCGTTACCCATATGGCTAAGTCTTTTGCTGGTCGTATTCCTGGTGTTCATGAACGGCTTCTTCGTGGCGGCGGAGTTCGCGATGGTGAAAGTCCGCGGCAGCAGGATCGACACGCTCGTGCAGGAAGGACACAAGCGCGCCAAGCTGGCCGAGAATCTGACCAACAATCTGGACGCCTATTTGTCCGCGTGCCAGCTCGGGATTACGCTTGCGTCGCTGGGTCTCGGCTGGATCGGCGAGCCGGCGGTGGCCGATTTGCTGGAGCCGGTTCTGCACGCGGCGGGCATTGAGAACGACGTCATTTTGCATACGATTTCATTCGCGATCGCGTTCTCATTGATCACGTTCCTGCATATCGTGCTGGGCGAACTGGCGCCGAAGACGCTGGCCATCCGCAAGGCGGAGGGCGTCACGCTGTGGACGGCGGGGCCGATGATCGCGTTCCACAAGCTGATGTACCCGTTCATCTGGTTCCTGAACGGTACCGCGAACCGCATGCTGCGCCTGATCGGCATCGCCCCGGCATCGGAGCACGAGTCGGCGCACACGGAGGAAGAGATCCGGATTCTGATGAAGGAGTCCCACAAGAGCGGTCTGATCGACAACACCGAACTGACGCTCGTGGATAACATCTTCGAATTCGCGGAGACGACGGCCCGGGAGATCATGATTCCGCGCACCGAAATGAACGTCCTGTACGCGAACCTGTCGTTCGAAGAGAACAAGGCGATCGCGCTGCAGGAAATGCACACCCGGTATCCGGTCTGCGAGAACGACAAGGACAACATTATCGGTTTTGTCCATATCAAGGACATCCTGCGGGCTGACGGGAACAAGCCGCAGAGCATCCGGGAGATTCTGCGTCCGATTACGACCGTGCCGGAATCGATGCAGATCAGCCAATTGCTCAAATTGATGCAGAAGAAGAAGACGCAGATTGCGATTCTGATTGACGAGTACGGCGGAACGTCGGGACTTGTCACGCTTGAGGACATCATGGAGGAGATCGTCGGCGAGATTCAGGACGAGTTCGACGAGGAGCGGCCGGACATCGAGCGCAAGGACGAGACGACGTACTCGATCAACGGGCTTCTGCTCATCGAGGAAGTGAACAGCTTCTTCAACCTCGACATCGAGTCCGACGACTACGATACGATCGGCGGATGGATCTATTCGCAGATCGAAATTCCGCCGAAGCGCGGCCAAGGCGTATTCTACAAGGACACGCACAAGTTCGTGATCGAAGAGACGGATCATCTGCGTATCTCGCGCATCACCGTCCGGATCATCCGGGACAACGAGAACAGCGAGGGACTGCTGTCGGCCGAGAAGACGGGCTGATGCGGCACCCGCGTCAACAAGGAAACCTCCGGAACTGCGCCGCCCGGCGCATGCCCGGAGGTTTCCGTGCTTTGCGGACTGCTTCTAAGGATCATCGGACGGCGTCGGGGGCCAAAGCCGCCGGATCGTTCTTGTGCACGCGCTCGATCGTGCCGCCGCCGAGGCATTCATCGCCGTCGTAGAAGACGACGGCCTGGCCGGGCGTGACCGCGCGCTGCGGCGCGTCGAAGACGACTTCGGCGGTGCCGTCCTCAAGCAGCATCACCGTGACGCCCTGGTCCGGCTGGCGGTAGCGGAATTTCGCCGTGCAGTGGAACGGTCCCTCCGGCCTGTGCGGCGGAATCCAGTTCACGCCGCTCGCCGTCAGCCCGTTCGAGTACAGGGCGGGATGCCGGTCGCCCTGTACGACGAGCAGCTCGTTGCGCTCCAGATCCTTGTCCGCGACGAACCAGGGCTCGCCCGTGCCCGTTCCGCCGATCCCGAGCCCCTGCCGCTGGCCGAGCGTGTAGTACATCAGGCCGTCATGCCGGCCCATGACCTTGCCGGTGGCCAGGTCGACGATGTGGCCCGGCCGGGCAGGCAGATAGTTGCTGAGGAATTCCCTGAAATTGCGCTCGCCGATGAAGCAGATGCCGGTGCTGTCCTTCTTGCCGGCCGTGGCCAGTCCGGCTTCGGCCGCAATTCGCCGCACTTCGGGCTTCGTCAGGTGGCCGATCGGAAACATGGCCTTCTCGAGCTGCCGCTGGCTCAGCGCGTGCAGGAAGTAGGTCTGGTCCTTGTTCGGATCGGCGCCGCGCATAAGGCGCACGCTCCCGCCGGTTCGGTCAATCTGCGCGTAGTGGCCCGTCGCCAGGAAGTCTGCGCCAAGCTCGAGCGCCTTCTCCAGAAACTCGCCGAACTTGATCTCGCGGTTGCACATGACGTCGGGATTCGGCGTCCGGCCGCGCTCGTATTCCGCGAGGAAATACGCGAATACTTTATCGTAATAAGGTTTCTCGAAATTGACCGTGTACATCGGAATGCCGATCTGGCTGCAGACGCGCCGCACGTCTTCCGCGTCCTCGTCTGCCGTGCAGCGGCCGAATTCGTCCGTGTCGTCCCAGTTCTTCATGAATACGCCGACGACGTCGTAGCCCTGCCGCTTGAGCAGCAGCGCGGCGACGGAGGAGTCGACGCCGCCCGACATGCCGACGACGACGCGCGTCCTGGATGGATCTTTCGTCATCATTCGTATCACCGCCTATTTGCACATTGTAACACAAATGCGAAAATATTTTCACCGTTCCTGCTGCAATCTGGAACACAATCCGACCGAATTGTGTTACCATATGGTGATGATAGGAATACCGCGAATTGATTTTGGGACAGAATGGTAAAGCGGGGTGCCAAAACAGTGAAAATTTCGACGAAAGGCCGCTACGGACTGACGATCATGATGGAACTTGCAGCAAAATACGGCGACGGGCCTCAGTCTTTGAAGAGCATTGCCGAACGTAACGGCTTGTCCGAACATTATCTTGAGCAACTCGTCGCGCCGCTGCGCAACGCCGGTCTCGTCAAGAGCATTCGCGGCGCATACGGCGGTTATGTGTTGTCGAAGGAACCGGAGCAGATCACGTCCGGAGACGTCATCCGCATTCTGGAAGGGCCGATCTCGCCCGTCGACTTCACGGAAGAAGACGATCCGGCGAAGCGGGATCTGTGGCTCCGCATCCGCGATGCGATCGCGAACGTGCTGGACTCCACGACGCTGGCCGACCTCATCGCGTATCAGGGCGAACGCGAACAGGACAGCTACATGTTCTACATTTGATTCGCTCAGGGCGCATCAACCGGAGCAGGAAACGGAGCTTGACGGAATGAAAGGCATCTATCTGGACCACGCCGCATCCGCGCCGCTGCTGCCCGAGGTGGCCGAAGCGATGCTGGACGTCATGCGCGGCGGACCGGGAAATCCCTCGAGTCTGCACGCGTTCGGGCGCGCCGCGCGGGCGCGGCTGACCGATGCGCGGGACCGCATCGCCGCGCGGCTGAACTGCAAGCCATCCGAAATCGTCTTTACTTCAGGGGGGACCGAGAGCGACAACGCCGCCGTCATCGGCGCTTCGCGCGCGCTCGGACGCCGAGGGAAGACGCATATCGTCGTATCAGCGATCGAGCACCACGCCGTCCTCCATGCGGCGGATGCGCTCGAGCGCGAAGGATTCGCCGTGACGCGCGTTCTGCCGGATTCGACCGGCTATATCGATCCGGCGGCGGTGGAAGAGGCGCTCCGGCCGGAGACGGGGCTTGTCAGCGTCATGTGGGCGAACAACGAAGTCGGCACGATCCAGCCGATCCATCAGATCGGCGGGCGCCTCAAGGAACGCGGCATCGTCTTCCACGTCGACGCCGTGCAGGCGCTCGGCGTGTTGCCGATCGACCTCAAGGAGACGCCGGCCCATCTCGTCAGCTTCTCGGCGCACAAGCTGGGAGGCCCGCAGGGAATCGGCGCCCTCTACATCGCCGCCGGTACGCCGTTCGAATCGCTGATCCACGGCGGTTCCCAGGAGCGAAAGCGCCGGGCCGGCACCGAGAACGTGGCCGCCGCCTGGGGATTCGCGCGCGCGGTCGAGCTGGCGGTCGAACGGATGGATCAGAAAGTCCGGCGCCTGGCGGCGCTCCGGGACCGGCTCGAAGCGCTCCTGATCGGCAAGCTCGGCCCCGCGGGCGCCATCGTGAACGGCCGCATCGGCAGCCGGCTGCCGCATGTGACGAACATCAGCTTCATCGGCGCGGATACGGAGACGCTGCTCATGGCGCTCGACCTCGAAGGCATCGCCGCGGCCAGCGGCTCCGCCTGCTCTTCCGGATCGCTCGAGCGGTCGCATGTGCTGAAAGCGATGGGGTTGCCGGAAGAGCGCCTGAAATCGGCCGTGCGATTCAGCTTCGGCCCTTCGAACACGATGGAAGAAATCGAGACAGCCGCAGAAAAAATTGCAACCATAGCAGATCGCCTGCGTAATAAATGAAAGGGGCGCGATCCCCGTGCTAAGCGCGCAGTGTTTGATCGGTCTGCCGGTCTTCGACGAGAAGACCGGCCATCGGGCGGGCAAGGTGCTCGATCTGTGGTTTGACGAGCACTGGTCACTCCGAGGATTTCTTCTGAAAGCCAGACGGTGGTGGTTCAAAAGGTATTACGACGCCGCGCTCTGGGAGAGCGTCACGGCCTGCGGCAGCGACGCGATTCTCATCTCGGACAAAGGCGCCGTCAAACGGCTGGAAGCGGCCGAAATCGGCCGAACGTTCCATACCGGGCAGATCCGGCTGAAAGATCTTCCGGTCATCACCGATGAAGGCAGGCAGCTCGGACGCGTATCGGATGTTTATTTTCAAGGATTTCAGGGTACACCAATTACAGGCTTTGAATTGACGGACGGCTTTGTCTCGGATCTGATCGAAGGGCGCAAGCGGCTCAAGACTCCCGCGGACCCCGAACGGATGAAACTCGGGGAGAACGCGATACTCGTCCCCGCCCGATGCGAACATGACCTGGAGGCCTTCGTCACGGAATCGGGATAGCAGGGAGCAATGCAAGTATGAGATGTCCAAATTGCAATTCCAAAGACATCGGCAAGATCGGTTCGCACCAGTACTACTGCTGGGGATGCTTCATCGAACTGACGGTCAACGGCGACAAAATGTCGGTATTCCAGGTGGAAGAAGACGGCACGCTCAGTTCGCTCGATGACCTGTTCTTCGATGAACCGACGGTCGAGCAGCAGATGCACGCCAATTGAAGTGCCGGCTTCACAAGCCGGCGGCAGGACGAGGCGGTCCGCGCAAGATGCGGGCCGCCTTGCTGTTTTTGGCGATGGAATTTCGGGATTCTTCTTCTCTCCTTCCCGCTCCGACCCCTTCCGGAAGAGCCGCGCGCGGACAAGGAGGATGAATGTCCCACCCGCTACATATAATGTACTGTGTCTTGCGGTGGGCCCGTCCCCGCGGCGGGAAGGAGGTGGCCGGAATGAATCCATGGGCGGCCAGCCGGCTGTTCAGAGGGCTCGTCTACACGATCCTCATATTGGCCGTTCTGCTGTTGCTCCAGCAGCTCAAGCCCGTGCTGCTTCAGGTTTACGGATTTTTGAAGGCGGTTCTTGCGCCGTTCATCATCGCGATGATCATCTCTTACGTGCTCAATCCGGTCGTCACGCTGCTCGCCGAGCGGCGGGTGCCGCGTTCGGTCGCGGTGCTGCTCATCTACGCGGTGTTCGCCGCGGCGGTGACGGTCATCCTGCTCAACGCGATTCCGATGATCGCCGAGCAGGTCGAGCAGTTGAACCGGCACGCGCCCGAACTGACGATGCGGGCCCAGAATCTGATGGACCAGCTGAACAACCATTCGTTCCTGCCGGAGAGCGTGCGCAATGCGATCAACAAGTCGCTGATCGACCTCGAGAAAAGGATGGCCGAGGCGGCGCTGTCGTTCATGAACAACATCGGGTCGATGCTGAACGCCGTTTTCGTCGCGTTCATCATCCCGTTCCTCGCGTTCTACATTTTGAAAGATCTCGACGCGTTCGAGCGCGCGATCATCAATTACGTGCCGCGTTCGCGGCGGCAGGGGCTCATCCGGCTGTTCAAGGACATCGACGAGGCGCTCGGCAACTACATCCGCGGCCAGTTCATCGTCTGCGCGATCGTCGGCCTGCTGGCCTATACCGGCTACTGGCTGATCGGGCTGCCGTATCCGCTGCTGCTCGCCACATTCGTCGCGGTCACGAACGTGATTCCGTATCTCGGCCCGTTCATCGGGGCGGCGCCCGCGCTGCTGGTCGCCTCGACCGTATCGCTGAAAATGGTGCTCTTCACCGTGCTTGTCAACACGCTCTGCCAGATCATCGAGGGCAACGTCATTTCACCGCAGGTCGTCGGGCGTTCGCTGCACATGCATCCGCTCACGATTATCTTCGCGCTGCTCGCCGGCGGCGAGATCGCGGGGCTCATCGGCATGATTCTGGCCGTGCCGGCATTCGCCGCGGCGAAGGTCGTCCTGCAGCATCTGTTCGCCTATTACATCCGCAGGAGAACGATTTGACACAACGCGCGCGGCAATACTATAATACGTTGGGAATATGCCTATATCGGACAAAACCAGGATGAAACAGGAGTAAGCCGTGACCGGCCGGACAGAGAGGGAGCCCCGCGCGAAAGTCGAAAGGCGCGGCTGGAAGGGCCCCGGGCATCAGGGCGGCCGAAGCTCGTTTCGGAGTGCGGAGGGAAAATCCGCCGGCAGGACCCGTTATCGTCCGGCGAGGCGACCGGTGTGCCCGCGGGAAGGGAGCCGGTAACCAGGGTGGTACCGCGAATCATGAATTCGTCCCTGCTTGATGCAAGGACGTTTTTTATTATCTTGAGAAACCGAAAGACGGAGGCGTAACGACAGTCATGAAAGCCAGTGAAATCCGTTCGAAATGGCTTGCGTTCTTCGCAAGCAAAGGCCACGCGATCGAGCCGAGCGCATCGCTCGTGCCGCGCAACGATCCTTCCCTGCTCTGGATCAACGCGGGGATGGCGCCGCTCAAGCCTTACTTCGACGGCCGCGTGAAGCCGGCCAACCCGCGCATCGCGAACGCGCAGAAATGCATCCGCACGAACGACATCGAGAACGTCGGCAAGACGCGGCGGCACCACACCTTTTTCGAAATGCTGGGCAACTTCTCGATCGGCGACTACTTCAAGGAAGAAGCGATCACCTGGGCGTGGGAATTCCTGACAAGCCCCGAGTGGATCGGCTTCGAACCGGACAGGCTGTCGGTGACCGTCCACCCGGAGGACACGGAAGCGTTCGAGCTGTGGAACAAGAAGATCGGCATTCCGGCGGAACGCATCTACAAGACGGAGGACAACTTCTGGGACATCGGCGAAGGGCCGTGCGGACCGTGTACGGAAATTTTCTACGACCGCGGGGAAAAATACGGCGACCTGTCCGATCCCGAGTGCTATCCGGGCGGGGAGAACGAGCGGTTCCTCGAAGTGTGGAACCTCGTGTTCTCGCAGTACAACCACAATCCGGACGGAAGCTACACGCCGCTGCCGAACAAGAACATCGACACCGGCGCGGGGCTTGAGCGGTTCGCGTCGATCCTGCAGGATGTCGACTCCAACTTCGACACCGACCTGTTCCGGCCGATCATCGACCGGACGTGCGAAATCGCCGGCGTCCGCTACCAGGAGCGGGAGGAAACGGACGTCGCGCTCAAGGTGATCGCCGACCATATCCGGACGGTCGTGTTCTCCGTCGGCGACGGCGTCCTGCCGTCCAACGAAGGACGGGGCTACGTTATCCGCCGGCTGCTCCGGCGCGCCGTCCGCTACGGACGGAAGCTCGGCGTCGAGCGGCCGTTCCTGTATGAGCTGACAGCGGTCGTCGGCGACATCATGGGGTCGCACTACCCCGAAGTCGTCGAGAAGCGGGCGTTCATCGAGCGCGTCATCCGGACCGAGGAAGAGCGGTTCCACGAGACGCTCGAGGGCGGCCTCGCGAAGCTGGCCGAAGTCGCCGAAGCGGCGCGCGGACAAGGCGGCGTCATTTCGGGCGAGGATGCGTTCAAGCTGTATGACACGTTCGGTTTCCCGCTCGATCTGACGGAAGACTATGCGGCGGAGAACGGCCTCTCCGTCGACCGCGAAGGATTTGAAGCCGCGATGGAACGGCAGCGGGAGCGGGCGCGTGCGGCGCGCCAGGAGACTGGCGGCATGCAGGTGCAGGGCGGACCGCTCGACGATTACGCCGAGCCGAGCGAATTCGTCGGTTATGACGCGGTCGCCGTGGAGGCGAAGGTGGCCGCGATCGTCGCAGACGGGCAAATGGTCGACCTGGCGGGCGAAGGCACCGAATGCCTCGTCATCCTCGACCGTACGCCGTTCTACGCGGAAAGCGGCGGCCAGGTGAGCGACCGGGGCGAAATTACGGGCAAACAGGTCCGCGCTGTGGTGCAGGACGTATCGAAGGCGCCGCGCGGCCAGCACGTTCACCACGTGAAGGTGCAAAGCGGCGTGCTGCGCGTCGGCGATGTCATCGAAGCGGCTGTCGCGAAGGCCGATCGCGAAGCGATCACGAAGAACCATACGGCGACGCACCTCCTGCACAAGGCGCTGAAGGAAGTGTTGGGCGGGCATGCGAACCAGGCCGGCTCGCTCGTCGAGGCGGATCGGCTGCGGTTCGACTTCACCCATTTCAGCGCGGTCACCCAGGAGGAACTGGACGACATCGAGCGCCGCGTCAACGAACAGATCTGGCTCGGCACGGACGTCGAGATTTCGTATCACGCGCTGGCCGAAGCGAAGGCGATGGGCGCGATGGCGCTGTTCGGCGAGAAATACGGCGAGATCGTGCGCGTCGTCAAGATCGGCGACTACAGCATCGAACTGTGCGGCGGCATCCACGTGCAGAATACGGCCCAGATCGGCCTGTTCAAGATCGTCTCGGAGAGCGGCATCGGCTCCGGCGTCCGCCGGATCGAAGCGGTGACGGGCCGGAAGGCGTACGAGTACATGGATCATCAGATCGCCGTGCTGCGTCAGTCGGCCGGGCTGCTTAAGGTCAGCGTCCAGGACGTGCCGAAGCGGATCGAGGGTCTGCAGGTGCAGATCAAGGACCTGTCGCGCGAGATCGAATCGCTGCAGGCGAAGCTCGGCCGGATCGAGGCCGGATCGCTCGCGGGCGAGGCGCGCGAAGTGGGCGGCGTGAAGCTGATCGCGGCCCGGGTGAGCGCCGGCGGCATGGACGCGCTGCGCGGCATCGCCGACGAACTGAAGGCGAAGCTCGGCTCCGGCATCATCGTGCTGGGCGCGGAGCAGGACGGCAAGGTGAACTTCGTCATCGCCGTCTCGCCGGATCTGGCCGGCCAAGGTTTCCACGCCGGCAAGCTGATCAAGGAAGTGGCGGCGGTCTGCGGCGGCGGAGGCGGCGGCCGTCCGGATATGGCGCAGGCCGGCGGCAAGGATCCGTCGAAGCTTGACGAAGCGCTGAAGCGTGCGGAGGAACTGGTTCTGGCCCAAGCAAATGTGATATGATGGAAATATGAATCTGGTCTCACCCGAAAGGGAGGTGCCGGCGATGAGTTCATCCATGGACAAGACGATGAAATTCAACGTCAAGGCGGAAGAGGTCGAGACGAGTGCCGAAGACATTCTGCTGGCGGTGTACGACGCGCTGGTCGAGAAGGAGTACAACCCGATCAACCAGATCGTCGGATACCTGCTTTCCGGCGATCCGGCATACATCCCCCGGCACAAGAACGCAAGAAGCCTGATCCGCAAGAAGGAACGGGACGAATTGATCGAAGAGCTTGTCCGGTACTATCTGAGCCGGCGCAGGTAAGGACCATGGGAACGAACTGAGCCTCATCCTGCGGCGGATAAAGGAGTCAGCGGCGCATTGCGGATTATGGGATTGGACCTCGGCGACCGGAGAATCGGCGTCGCCGTGAGCGATGAGCTGGGATGGACGGCGCAGGGTGTCGGCGTCGTGGAAAGACATCGGGACGGCCGGGAACTGGAAGAAATCGAACGGCTCGTCCGCGAACGGGAGGTCAGCGAGATCGTCGTCGGCCTGCCGCGCAACATGGATGGATCGATCGGGCCGCGTGGCGAAATCTGCATCGCATTTGCAGATATGCTGCGCGGAAAACTACAGTTGCCCGTTCACCTCTGGGATGAAAGGCTGACGACGGCAGCGGCCGAACGGACGCTGCTTGAAGCGGACGTCAGCCGCAGAAAACGCAGGCAGGTTGTGGACAAATTGGCGGCAACGCTGATTTTGCAGCATTATCTCGATTCCAAAGCGGGCAGGTGAGAAAACGATGGCCGATGACGGAAAGCTGACCGAAGAGCCGGAAATCATCTATATCCCGGATGAAGAAGGCAACGAGGAAGAGTTCGAAGTCATCATGAAGTTCGAACTCGACGATTCCGACAAGAAGTACATGATGCTTATGCCGGTTGACGCGCCGGAGGGCGAGGAAGAGGAAGTGTACGCCTTCCGGTACGAGGAAGACGGCGACGATCTGAAGCTGTACACGATCGAAGACGAGGAAGAGTGGAACATGGTGGAAGAGACGTTCAATACGCTGCTGGCCGAGCTGGAAGAAGGCAAGACGGAAGCATGATGCGGATTGAACGGCTGAACCGGCTCAAGGAGACCTACGGCAGGGAGATTGAACTGATCGACGGCGAAGGCGGGACGGAGACGTTCGAGCTGCTCGCCGAGTACAGGGTCGGGGACGCGGTGTATGCCGCGCTGCAGACGCCCGACATGCGCCGGAATGACGAGATCGCCTTCTTCCGTGTCGAAACGCGGGATGACGGCTCGTTCGAGCTGGCGGACATCGAAGATGAAGACGAGTGGGAGACAGCCGCGGAAGGATACGACGAGCTGATATTCGAGGAAAGCGCAGGAGACCGCGGTTCGCTCGAATAGGGACGCCGAGGGACGGGGAAGCTCGTCCCTCTGTGCTGTTGAACAGGAGGAACGGGGTAGAGACATGTCGGATCACATCCAAGCTGAACCGACCGGCACGGACGGCCGCGTCCGGATGCCGATACCGAAATGGCGGATTACGATGTGGGTCATCCTGTCGCTGCTGTTGCTCATGGCGGCAGGGATCGGCGGCGTCGCCCTCTACATTTGGAACGGTCTGAAGCCGACCGCCGCGGGAGAGCCGGTGCGGATTGAAATTCCGAGCGGCACGTCCGCTTTCCGGACGGCCGAACTGCTGGAGGACTACGGCATTATCCGCAGCGCATTTCTGTTCAAGTATTATCTGCACTTCAAGGATCAGGGGGATCATTTTCAGGCCGGTCTGTACGAGATGACGCCGGGCATGACGAACGACGAGATCATCGCGATGCTGAACGAAGGGCGCACCTTGAAGCCCGAGACGTTCCGCTTCACGATTCCGGAAGGCTATACGATCGAGAAAATAGCGGACAAGCTGGCGGCCGAGGGACTGATCGACAAGTCCGCCTTCCTCGCGCTGGCCGATTCGGCCGAGGCGCGGGGCTGGTCGTCCGCGGCCGCGTCCGTGCCGGATGACGAGAAGCTGCTCCATCCGCTGGAGGGCTATCTGTTCCCCGAAACCTACGAGATGGAGGCGGGCAGCACCGAAGCCGACATTCTGAAGCGGATGATGATCGAGCTCGACCGGAAGCTGGCCCAACTGCCCGAAGACTGGCAGGACGTCCTGGACGAGCGGAACATGACGCTGCACGAGCTGCTGACCATCGCGTCGCTGATCGAACGCGAAGTCGCCGTCGCGGAGGAACAGCCGATCGTCGCCAGCGTCATCTACAACCGGCTGAAGGAAGGCATGCCGCTGCAGATCGACGCCACCGTGCAATACGCGCTCGGCGAGACGAAGGAACGGATTCTGGAAGAAGATCTCGAGGTGGACAGCCCGTACAACACGTACAAGATTCCCGCACTTCCGCCGGGACCGATCGCGAGCCCGAGCCTGTCGGCGATCCGCGCGGCGCTCGAGCCGGAAGAGACGGATTACCTTTATTACGTGACGAAAAAGGACGGCTCGCGGACGCATCTGTTCGCCAGAACGTTCAAGGAGCATCAGGAGAACATCCGCAAAAGCAATGCAGTCGCGGCTCAAGGAGGCGGCGGCGGATGACGGCGGGACGGAAGCCGGAATTGCTGGCGACGGCGTCATCCCCGGCTGAGCTGGAGCGGCTGGCGAATGCCGGAGCGGACGCCCTGCTCGTCGGCGGACCGCCGTTCGCCGCCCGCGCCGCCGGTCCGTTCGACCTCGCGATGATCCGCGACGCGGCGCGGCTGCTCCATCCGCAAGGCAAACGGCTGTACGTGCTCGTGAACAATCTGCTGGACAACGCGGCGCTCGAGGCGCTGCCGGAATACATCCGCGGGCTGGCGGAAGCGGGGGCGGATGCCGTCGAATGCGGCGATCCCGCCGTGCTGATGACGGTCCGCGAAGAGGCGCCGCGGATCGCCGTTCACTGGAATGCCGAGATGACGGCGACGAACGCCCGCGCGGCGGAATTCTGGGGCAGGCGCGGCGCTTCCCGCGCCGTGCTCGCCCGGGAGCTGAACGGGGAAGAGATTCTGGCGTTCAAGGCGAAGACGTCGCTCGAAGTGCAGGTTCAGGTGCACGGCATGACGAACATCTACCACTCGAAGCGGCGGCTCGTGGAGAGCTATCTGGAGCACAGTGCGAATACAGGCCGCGCGTTCGAGCTGCGCGGACGGGACGGATCGGATGCAGAGCGGACCGCTGGCCGTCCGGGGGCAGCCGACGCGGCGCAGGGACTCTATCTGATCGAGACGGAGCGTCCGGACAGCCGGCTGCCGATCTTCGAGGACGAGGCCGGAACGCATATCATGAGTCCGGACGACATCTGCCTGCTCGAGGTCGTCCACGAGCTGCTCGAGGGCGGTATCGACGCGCTCAAGATCGAAGGGCTGCTGAAGACGCCCGAATACAACGAGGCGGCCGTCCGGGCGTACCGCACCGCAATCGACGAATGGCTGCGCGATCCCGCGGGATACGAGTTTCGTGAGGAGTGGCTCGAGCCGATTCGGCGACTGCAGGATCCCCGCCGCGAGCTGACGTTCGGGTTTTACTACAAGGAACAGGTTTACTAGAACAGGAGCAAGGAGGCGGCGCTGATGGCCGCGATGACGATGCCGGCTGCCAGGGGCAGAAGGGTCCGGCTTGAGCGTCCGGAATTGCTGGCGCCGGCCGGAAGTCTGGAGAAGCTGAAGTTCGCCGTCCACTACGGCGCGGATGCGGTCTATATCGGCGGACAGAAATACGGGTTGCGCTCGAACGCCGACAACTTCACGCTCGAAGAGATGAAGGAGGGCGCCCGGTTCGCGCGGGGTTATGGCGCCAAAGTGTTCTGCGCGGTCAACATCTACGCGCACGACGAGGATCTGGACGGGTTGGAGGAATACTTAAGCGGGCTCGAGGAAGCGGGCATCGCCGCGATCATCGCTGCCGATCCGGTCGTCATCGAGACCGCGCAGCGCGTTGCGCCCGGCCTCGAGGTGCATCTCAGCACGCAGCAGTCGGTGCTGAACTGGCGCACCGTCCAGTTCTGGAAGGATGAAGGGCTGCCGCGCGTCGTGCTGGCCCGGGAGACGAGCCTGGAGCAAATTCTGGAGATCAAGCGGCGCGTCGACATCGAGCTGGAAGTGTTCGTCCACGGCGCGATGTGCTCGTCGTTCAGCGGGCGCTGCGTGCTGTCGAACCATTTTACCGACCGGGATTCGAACCGCGGCGGCTGCTGCCAGTCCTGCCGCTGGCAGTACGACCTGTACTTCGGCGAAGACGAGCCGGTATTGGCCGGGGAAGGCGACCGGTTCACGATGGGCTCCAAGGATCTGTGCATGATCGGGCATTTGCCGAAGCTCATCGAGGCCGGCATCGACAGCTTCAAGATCGAAGGGCGGATGAAAAGCCTGCATTACGCGGCGACGGTCACGGGTGTCTACCGCCAGGCCATCGACGCCTATTTCGCCGATCCCGCCGGCTACCGGCTGAAGCCGGAGTGGCTTGAGGAGATCTACAAGGCGGCGAACCGGCCGCTGACCACCGGATTTTTCTTCGGCGAGCCCGACGCGGACGACCATATCTACGGGCCGGAGCCGAAGGGCGCGCCGTATGACTTTGCGGGGGTCGTCCTGGACTACGACGAACGGACCGGCATCGCGCTCGTCGAGCAGCGGAGCCCGTTCCGTCCGGGGCAGGAAGTCGAATTTTTCGGTCCGGGCGGCAGGCTGTTCCGCCAGACGCTCGGCGAACTGGAAGACGAGTCCGGCGCACGGATCGACGTTGCCCGCCATCCGCTGCAGCGCGTGCGGATTCGCACGGAGCAGCCGGTCCGGGCGATGGATCTGATGCGGAAGCGGATCGGCGCATGAGCGGGAGGAACCATAAGGAAGACGATCATCCGGGCGGATAAGCCCGGATTTTTTTTGCAAGCCGGGCCTAACGAAGCATGCCGTCCTTTCCGATAATAAAAATATATGCGTAAGTACATACGATGCCGGAAGCATGACCGGCGGCAATCGTGTCTTTCACGGCAAATGCAAGGCAACCGGCAGAGGGGAGGCGGCAAGACCAATCCGTTGGTGCTCCGAAGCATGACGTTGAACACTTTAAAACAGCGTAATGAAAGCGATACGCAACATTAGTGCGATTTGGGTGGTGGACATCATGAAATGGACATGGAAACCGAAAGAACGAAAAAGTCAGGGCGACGCACCCGATTCATCGGCAAAAAACCGGAATGCGGCCGATCTCACCAAGGTAACCGAGGCTGTATCGAAAATCGGCGCCGGCCTGAACAAGGTGAGGCTGACCCGTTCCGTTGGCGTGAAGCTGTTCGCCATCATTTTTGTCAGCATTCTGGTCTGCGTCTACGCCGTCGGGCTCTATTCATACGAGACGGCGAAGGACATCATCAAGAACAAGGTGATGGACGCCTCGAAGACGGCGATCTCCCAGACGGCGGGCAAGCTGAATCTGCAGCTGTCCAGCATCGAGAACCTGGTCATGTCCGTCGTGCTTGACCAGACGCTTCAGTTGAATTCCCGGGAGCTGGCCTATGCGGCGAACCTGACCGACTTCGAGCGTTACCAGAAAGTGCAGGGAATCGAGACGAGCTTCAACAACTTCCTGTTCGGCAACAGCAAATATATCACGGGCGGCGCGCTGCTTCCGCTGAAGAACGAGCTGTCTGCCATCCTGAGCGCGACGAGCCGTCTCGACGTCCAGAAGGCGCTTGAATCCGACTGGTACAAGCGGGCACTCGAACTGGACGGCACGACGTACTGGATTCCGACGATGAAGAACGGTCTGAACGGCAACGGCAACAAAATGACGTTCGGACTCGCCAAGGTGATTCGCTCTACGGCGACCAATGAACCGATCTACCTGCTGGTGCTGGAATATGACTATCAGGTGGTCATGGAGCAATTCGCCGGCGTCTCGCTCGGCGACGGCAGCCAGGTTCGCATCGTCGATGCGGACGGGACGATTCTGTTCGGTCCGGATGAAGAAGTCGGCCAGAAACTGGACATTGAACTCGGCCAGGCCTTGCAGGCGGAAGCCGTCACCGCCGAGCTGAACGGCGATACGGTGCTTGCGCCCTATCAGACGCTCATCACCGGCTGGACGCTGGTCGGCACCTTGCCGGTCGGTGAGCTGGTCAAGGATGCCGGCAAGATCCGCAACGTCATGTACGGCATGCTGGGAATCGCGGCCCTTCTCGCCGCGGGCATCGGCCTGCTCGTCATCTGGATGATCGCGATGCCGCTGGCGAAATTGCGCAACCTGATGAACGAAGGGGAGAAAGGCAATCTGACCGTCCGTTCGAACATCAGGAAGCGCGACGAAATCGGTCAGCTCGCGCTCAGCTTCAACCAGATGATGGAGCAGATCACGGCGCTGGTCAACCGGACGAACGAGTCGGCGGCGCAAGTGCTGCGGACGGCGGAAAATCTGTCGGAAGCTTCGCGCAAGACGGCGCTTTCCGCCAAGGAAATCGCCGTCGCCACCGAGGAAATCGCGAACGGCGCCACGAGCCTCGCGGTCGAGGCGGAGCGCGGCAGCGAACTGACGGAGCAGATGGGCGCGAAGATGCAGGAGGTCAACGAAGCGCGCGACCAGATGGCCTCGTCGGCCGTCGAGGTCGAGCGGGCGAGCGAACAGGGCACGCGCTATATGGCTTCGCTCATCGAGAAGACCGGCATGACCGAGGAAATGACGCGCAACATGGTCGAGAAGGTCGACAGGCTGAAAGAAAGCACGCGGTCGATCCGGCAAATTCTCGATGTGCTCAACAATATCACGAAGCAGACAAACATTCTGTCGCTCAACGCGACGATCGAAGCGGCGCGGGCCGGCGCCGCGGGCAAAGGTTTCATGGTCGTCGCGGACGAGATCCGCAAGCTGGCGGATCAATCCCGCGAGTCGATCGATGTCGTCGCCTCGATCACGGAGTCGATCCAGAGCGAGATCGAAGCCACGGTCGGCGTGCTGGGAGAGGCCTATCCGATCTTCCAGGAGCAGATCGAATCGGTCAAGGAAGCGAATCAGATCTTCCTGTCCGTCCAGGCGCAGATGAACGCCTTCACGGCGCATCTGGAGACGGTGAACGATTCGGTCGCTCAGCTCGGCCAGACGCAGAGCGTGCTCTCCGAAGCGATGAGCAACGTCAGCGCGGTGGCGCAGCAATCGTCGGCGACGAGCGAGGAAGTGGCATCGCTCAGCAACGAGCAGCTGAACATCAGCGAGAATCTGGTCGTGCTGTCGAACGAGCTGGAGAAGGTGTCCAATCATCTGAAGGAGACGCTCTCCCATTTCCGGACGGACGACTGGAAGAATCAGAACGGCAAAGCCTAAGATGCGTCAAGGCCGGTTCCGCGGCATGTCCCGCGGGACCGGCTTTTTTCATGCAACGGACGCCCTGGCGGGGCATAGGGAGCGCACCCGAAGGCTACACTGGCGAATGGAAGGAGGCGGGGGATGTGAAGGAAGATCGGACCGAACGCAGGATTCGCCGGATCGGTCGGCTGGGCGTCGCCGCGACGATCGCGGCAGCGGTCTGCCTCGGCCGGCTGGCGTGGCTGCAGGTGCTGCCCGGGGTGCTGCCCGCCGCCGCGGACGTAACCGAACGGGCCGTGGTGAGCCGGTTCGACCGACTGGTCGCCGATACGGGACGCGGGCGCATCGTCGACCGGGCCGGCGTGTCGCTGGTCGGGCTGCCGTACCCCGCCCTGGCCGCGTTTCCGGTGAACGGACCGCGGGGAGAGGAAGGGCAATACGCGCAGCTGGCGAAAGCGGTTGGCATGCCGCCGGACGAACTGCGGAGCTGGCTGGAGAGTCTGACCGAGCCGGAGTTCCTCATGGACCGGGAAGGCCGCGCGCCGCTTCCGCTTCACGGGCAGTCGGCAAGAACGGCGGAGGAAGCGGGGCTCGCCGGCGTCTATGTGCTGCCCTATACGCCGCGGGATTCGTCCGTCCTGGGAGCGCAGCATGTCGTCGGCTACGTCAGCCAGAATCCCGGACGGCTTGCCGAGCTTTACGCGGAGGAAGCGGCGAGGGGCGAAATGCCGCTGGATGCGAAGATCGGCGGCATGGGGCTCGAGCGTTCGCTGGAGAAGCTGCTGCGCGGTTCGGGACCGGTCATCGCCCAGCGCAGACGGAACGCGGGCGGCGATTCGCTGCCGGGGGCGCTGCGGATCGCGCAAAGCCGGAGCGGCTATTATCCGCTGACCGTCCGGACGACGCTGGACGGCCGGCTGCAGCGCGAACTGTCCGCGCTGGCGGACCGGGCGGGCCTCAAGGAAGGGGCGATCGTCGTGCTGGATGCGGCGACCGGCGACATCGCGGCGATGGTCTCCCGGCCGGCTTACGATCCGCTGCGGATCGCGCCCGGCCTCGCCGGCACGGAAAACCACGCGCTCCGCGCCGCCGCGCCGGGCTCGATCTTCAAGCTCGTCACGCTGGCGGCGGCGCTTGACGCCGGCGTCGTTCATCCCAAGGAGCGCTTCCGCTGCGACGGCGAATACGGGCGCTACGGGCTCTCCTGCTGGAAGGAAGGCGGTCACGGCGTGCTGACGCTGGAAGAGGCGTTCGCCCAGTCGTGCAATGTCGCCTTCGCACAGATCGCCGAACGACTCACGCCGGAGCAGCTGGCGGCGGCGGCCGACCGGCTCGGCTTCGGCCGGCCGCTTGTCCGCCCGATCCGCTGGCCGGGGGCCGGCGGCGAGGTCCGGCCGCTTCCCGAGGAAGAGAGCGGCCGCGTGTTCGCCGGCCGGCCGGACGCGCGGGACGGCGGTCTGATCGTCCAGACCGCCATCGGCCAGCGCGACGCGGCCGCCACGCCGCTGCAGGCGGCCGCAGCCGTCGTCGCCCTGCTGCAAGGCGGCCGGGTGCCCGCGCCCCGCATCGTGGCGGACATCCGCTACGCTTCCGGAGGCCGGATGGCCGCGTTCGGAACCGCCGAATCGCCGTCGCGTTTCGGGCGCGTCTCGCCGCGCACGGCCGCCTTCCTGCTTCACGGCATGGAGGCGGTCGTCCGGGAGGGGACGGGGCGCGCCCTGCGGGATGCGGCGTGGCCGCTCGCGGGCAAGAGCGGAACGGCCCAGGCGATGAAGGATGGCCGGCCGGTCAATCATCAATGGTTCGCGGGCTTCGGGCCGGTCGGCCGGCCGCGGTACGCCGCCGCCGTCGTGGCGCTGAACCGCCCGGAAGGCAGCGAGCACCAGGCGGTTCTGCTGTTCCGGCAAGTGATGGATATCCTCGCGGCGCATGAAGAAAGCTCCGCTTCCGTACGCTAACGGAGGCGGAGCTTTTTTGCCGGGTCAGGTTGCGTTGGGCGAGCCTGCGGGCGGATCCGCGGGCGGGTTGTCGTAATCGAGCGGCGGCCGGATCCAGCGGCGCAGATAGCCCTGCGCGTGCAGCTGCTTGATCAGGATGACGAGCACCGGCGACAGGATGACGCCGGCCACGCCGAAGAGCGACAGCGAGACCAGCATGCAGACGAGCATCGTGTAGGCGGATACACCGAGCGTTCCGCCCGTGATCTTCGGCTCGAGAATCTGGCGCGTCAGCAGGACGACGCCGAGGATGACGGTCAGCCAGATCGCAAGCTGCGTCTGCCCGACGATGAACAGGTAGATGATCCACGGCGCGAACACGGTCGTGACGCCGAGCAGCGGGAGGATGTCCGCGATGGCCGACAGCGCCGCGATCGTGAAGGCGTTGTTCACGCCGAGCAGCATCAGGGCGGTCAGAATGACCACGAAGGTGATCGAGACGAGGATGAGCTGCGATTTCAGATACCCGACGATGCCGGCCAGCACGTTGTCTTTCAGGAAGTAGAACGCCGTCTTGAACGTGTTGGGCGTTTTTTCGCGGGCCAGCTTCTTCCACGTGTCGATCTCGATGCTCAGAAAATACGCGAGAATGATGCCGATACCGAAATTGAACACGAAGGTGCTGAGGGATGAAAGAATGTTGACGAATCCGACCAGAATCTGCGTTGCGACCCGCTGCCCCCAGCCCGTAATCGAATTGATGACGCTCTGCGTCTGCTGCACGACGCCTTCCGGGAGCAGGTCGATCCGGCTTTGGAGCCAGGCGATCCAGTACGTCGCTTCCTCGGTGAAGATCGTCTGGTAATCGGGCAGCCGGTCGACGAATTCCATGATTTCGTAAGTCAGCAGAACGCCTGCCCCGATGAACGCCCCGAGGATGACCAGCGTGAAGAACAGGACGCTGATGGCGGAAGCGATCGCTTTCTTGATGCCGATCCGGTTCAGCCGTTTCGCCAGCGGCTCGATGCAGGCGAAGATCAGGAAGGACATGAAGACGGGAGCGGCGATCTTGTACAGAAAACTGAAGACGTACATGATGAGCCATACGGTAAGCGCGATGAGCGCGATATCGAATGCCGTCCGCCAGTAGCGTTTGTAGAACGTGATCATATCGACTCCCCTTCGAGATGTTGGTGGCGCAAAAAAAGGGACAACCTGATTTTACTATAGTTTTGGAGAAGCCGCCTATTTTTTTAACGATTATGATACAATAAACAAGATGAATACGACGCCGGAAGCGAAACCGGTGCGGCGTTCACTTGGGATGGTGGGGAAACGTTCGCATGGAGAATGTGCTGCTGTGGGGATTCTACTTCCTGACGTTCTATGCTTTTCTGCCAGGATTCATCAGCCGGACGTTCGGATTCCGCGTATTCAAGCGTGGACGAGCCCGCGAAGAGATCGCGCTTACATTCGATGACGGGCCGGACCCGGTGTACACGCCACGCCTGCTGGATTTGCTGCGCAAATACGGGGCGAAGGCAACGTTCTTCGTCGTCGGCGTCCACGCCGAGCGGCACCCCGAGCTGCTCAGGCGGATGGCGGAGGAAGGACATGACATCGGCATTCATAATTATTTACACAAGACGAACTGGCTCATGCGCCCCGGCACGGTGAAGAAACAGATCGCCCGCACGAGCGGGATCATCGAACAGGCGACGGGTGTGAAGCCGGTTTACTACCGTCCGCCGTGGGGCATTGTCAATCTGTTCGATTTCGCCAATCTCGGCTATTTGCAGATCATTCTGTGGTCGGCGATGTTCGGCGACTGGCGGAAGCGCGTCGGCGTCGAACGGCTGACGGCGCGGATGATGAAGAAGCTGCGCCCGGGCGAAGTGCTGCTTCTGCACGACTGCGGCAATACGTTCGGAGCGGACGAAGACGCGCCGGAACAGATGCTGCAGGCGCTGGAAGTGTATTTGCAACGGGGCAGCGAGCGGGGCTATCGATTTGTGACGATCGGGGAGTTGATCGCCGTGACGGACAAGAATCGCGCGCGCGAGAAGGCCGGGCGGCAGCCGGGCTGGTTCAAGCGGACGGTGACGGCATGCTGGATGGCATGGGAGCGCTGCTTCAACGTGCTGTTCCGGATTGTCGATGTCGGCGACGGCTCGCTGCTTCATTACCGCATCCGGCCGTATCGCGGCGGCGAGCTCGTGCTGGACGACGGCGCCGTCATCCGGCCGAACGACAAGATCGTCGAACTGCATTTCGACAATGCGAAGCTCAGGCAATTGCTGGAGAATTCGCGTTCACTCATGAAAGTCGCGATTTTCCTGATCCGCGAGACGGAGAAGGCGCTGCCGGCGCTGGCGCGGCATCTGGAGAGCAAAGCGGATCTCAGCGATGTCAAGGGGCTGTACGGCATCAGCATGATTCACCGCGGTCCGGAGGCGTTCGGGTTCAGCGTGCTGGATATGCCCCGGGGGTCGTTCCGGTTCTTGACGACCCGGTATCTCCGGCTGCTGATCCGGGTGCTTCATCCGAGCGGAGGGGAGCTGCTCAGAGACAAGAATGTGCAGTTCTACCCGCGCATCATGGCGATGTCCATGGCCGAGTTCCTGAGACGGTACGGCAGCGCGTCCGGCCGTCCGCAGCCGGATGCGTCCGGCGCGCTCGAGCCGGCCGCGGCGGGGGCATTGCCGGCCGACGGGCCGGCGGCGGCCATCCTGACGGGCGGCAAGACGCTGCAGCAGTAATCGCGGCATAAAAGAAGGGGCTGTTCCGGATCCCGCGCCTTAAGGGATCTGACGGAACAGCCCGTCTTTTTGTATTCAGATCTTGAGCACGGCGCCCATGCTGGCGTTCGTGACGAGATGCGAGTACCGCGCGAGGTAGCCGCCCGAAATCTTCGGCGTGAAGCCGGGCCATTCCGCGCGCCGCTTCTCCATCTCTTCGTCGCTGATCAGCACGTTCATCGTGCGGTTGTTCAGATCGAGCTCGATGATGTCGCCGTCGCGGACGAACGCGATCGGGCCGCCCTCCGCCGCTTCCGGCGAGACGTGGCCGATGCTGATGCCGCGGGACGCGCCGGAGAATCGGCCGTCGGTCACGAGGCCGACCTTGGCGCCGAGGCCCATGCCGACGATCTGTGACGTGGGCGCCAGCATCTCCGGCATGCCGGGACCGCCCTTCGGCCCTTCGTAGCGGATGATGACGACATGGCCTTCCTTCACCTTGCCGGACGCGATGCCCGCGAGCGCCTCATCCTGCGAATCGAAGCAGATGGCCGGGCCTTTGTGGTAGCCGCCGACCGAAGGGTCGACCGCGCCGACTTTGATGACCGCGCCTTCCGGCGCCAGGTTGCCGAACAGAATCGCGAGGCCGCCGCGCTCGCTGTGGGGATTGTCCAGCGGACGGATGACGTCCTTGTTCTTGATCTCGCAGCCTTCGACGTTCTCGCGGAGCGTCTTGCCGGTGACCGTAATGCATTCTCCGTGGATCGCGCCGGGCTTCTTGAGCAGCTCGTTCAGGATGGCCGATACGCCGCCGGCTTCATGCACGTCTTCGATGTGGTAATCCGATGCGGGCGCGATCTTGGCGAGATGCGGCACGCGCTCCGCCACTTCGTTGATGCGCGAGATCGGGTAATCGATGCCCGCTTCGCGCGCGATCGCGAGCGTGTGCAGCACGGTGTTCGTCGAGCCGCCCATCGCCATGTCGAGGGCGAACGCATTGTCGATCGCTTCCTTGGTGACAATGTCGCGAGGCTTGATGTCGCGCTTGATCAGCTCCATCAGCTGGCGCGCCGATTGCTTCACGAACTCTCGGCGTTCCGGCGAGATGGCCAGGATCGTGCCGTTGCCGGGCAGCGCGAGGCCGAGCGCTTCGGCGAGGCAGTTCATCGAGTTCGCGGTGAACATGCCGGAGCAGGAGCCGCACGACGGGCAGCCGTACATTTCGAGTTCCCGCAGGCCCTTCTCGTCGATCTTGCCGGATTGGTAGGCGCCGACGCCTTCGAACACGCTCGACAGCGAGATCGACCGGCCGTCGGACGTCTTGCCGGCCTTCATCGGACCGCCGCTGACGAAGATCGTCGGGATGTTGATGCGCAGCGCCGCCATCATCATGCCCGGCGTAATCTTGTCGCAGTTCGGAATGCACACCATGCCGTCGAACCAGTGGGCGTTCACGACCGTCTCGACCGAGTCGGCGATGAGCTCCCGGCTGGCGAGAGAGTAGCGCATGCCGATATGGCCCATCGCGATGCCGTCGTCGACGCCGATCGTGTTGAACTCGAACGGGACGCCGCCGGCTTCGCGGATCGCTTCCTTGACCAGCTTGCCGAATTCCTGCAGATGGACGTGGCCCGGAATGATGTCGATGTAAGAGTTGCAGACCGCGATGAACGGTTTGTCGAAGTCTTCTTCCTTGACTCCCGCGGCGCGCAGCAAGCTGCGGTGCGGGGCGCGGTCGAAGCCGCGCTTGATCATGTCGGATCTCATTTTGCCTGTGGTCAACTGCGATTTCCCCTTTCCGATTCTGAGGCGGATCCGTGCAAACGCCGGGAACTATCTAATTTAGTGTAACATATCCGCCATACCTTGACCAGCAATCGGGAGGCAGACGGAGGCAACAAAAACGGCGGGGGCAATTGCGCCTTCCCGCCATCCGAATGTCTGCTTTTGGTCTCAGAAGAAATCGATCAGATTCGTCGGCGTCGCCGGAACGCGAGATTCGAGCAATTCCGCGGCCGCCGCGTCGCCGGTGAACAAGCCGTCCTCATACAGGGACGCAGGACGCTGATCGCCGAGAAGCACTGCCGACAGCGCGCGAATGTGGCAAGCCAGCGCCGGAGCATCCGGCGACCCGGCGGCGGCCGGCGTCAGGCTCCCGCGGCCGTCCGCGTCGACGGAGAGCAGGAATTCGCCGTCGTTCCAGGGCGCGGCCTCGTCCGTGATGCGCAGCCGCAGACGGGTCGGGCCGTTCCCCGGTCGGAACGCGTATGCGTAGACGAAGCTCTGGACATCGACGATGCGGCCCATGACGTGCGGCATCCGCGTCTGCGTGAACCGGGGATCATGCAGGAGAAACGGCAGACGGTCGTTCGCCGAACATTTCAGCTGCACCTTGTCCGCCATGGAATCGTGGTTGGCGATGAACGCCAGCATGCCCTCCCGCGCTTCGCGATTCAGGTAAACCCACTCCGCAATGTGCATCAGCCGGTCCTTCAGCGTGAACAGCATGTACCCCTGCGGCTCGCCGGACGCGTCCTCGTAGATGTAGCAGCAACACTCGTTCGCGAGCACCCGCTCTTCCCACCAATCCGCGTCGCGATCGTTCATGGTATTGAACCGGGCCGCATAACGCCCGCGCAGGCGATGGAGCAGTCCCAGTTCCTCCAGGGGCCGTTCGATCCGCCGCATGCCGCCCTCCATCGCGAATCCTCCGCATTTCTCCGGCTGCAGTTCAAGCACAACGGCGTCCGCGACGACTTCCCAACCGAATTTCCGGTAAAACGGAATGGAGAAGGGGTGCAGGAACGAAACGGTCACCCCTTCGTCGCGCATTACGCCCAGGACGTGCAGGAGGAGCTGCCGGACGAGTCCCTGTCTCCGGAATTCCGGCCACGTAGCGACCCCCGCGATGCCGCCCATCGGGATGCTGCGGCCGTTCAGCCAGATCCGCATCGGATGGACGGCGGCTTTGGCCGCCAACCGTCCGTCAATGAAATATCCCCAGACGCGGTCCGGCTTCAACGATTTGCGGCGCTGTTCCCATACTTCCGGGTTGAGGCTGAATTGAAACGCGAAAGAGGACAGCCGGATGCTGTCATCCACTTCCTTATCCGTCAGACGACGGATGCCCTGTTCCTTCATTCGGGATCACTCCTCGTCACAACACACTCATCAGGAACGTACCGGTTTTTTCGAGAAGATGCAAGAGCATTGGGGCGCAAAATTTTTATGTTATAAAAGTTAACATTAAATTGCGAATTCTGAGGATTAACGTTATAATTATGTTAGAAAACCGAACATTAAATTGGATGGAAGGGAGAGATGTACGCATGCTGCTGACGGAAAGGGAGAAGGAGCGGCTGATGATCAGCGTGGCCGCCGATCTCGCAAGGCGGAGGCTGGCGCGCGGCGTCAAGCTGAACTATCCGGAAAGTGTGGTGCTCATCACGTCCGAAATCCTCGAGGGCGCGCGAGACGGCAAGACGGTCGCCGAGCTGATGGCGTACGGCGCCCGCATCCTGCGCCGGGACCAGGTGATGGAAGGGGTGCCGGAGATGATTCAGGAAGTGCAGGTCGAGGCAACTTTCCCGGACGGCACCAAGCTGGTCACCGTCCACCATCCGATAGCCGAATAACCGGCCGGGCGGAGATCCGGCATGCAAATGTGGAAGGAGAGATGCCGTGCATGATTCCAGGGGAATACCGGACGGCGGAAGGCGGGATCGAACTGAACGCGGGAAGGCCGCGCAAGGAGCTGATTGTCGTCAATACGGGCGACCGTCCCGTGCAGGTCGGTTCGCATTTTCATTTCTTCGAAGTCAACCGCGCCCTCGTCTTCGACCGCGAGGCGGCGTTCGGCATGCGGCTGGACATTCCGGCCGGAACGGCGGTCCGGTTCGAGCCGGGCGAAGAGAAGCCGGTCGTCCTGACCACAATCGGCGGATCACGCATCGTCTACGGCCTGAACGGGCTGACGCGGGGCGTGGCTGCTCCCGGCGCTGTTCCCGAAGAGGTGCGGGAGCGGCTGGAAGCATGGAAGGAGGGACCGCGGTGAGCCGGATGGATCGCAAAAGCTACGACGGCATGTTCGGCCCGACGACGGGCGATGCGATCCGGCTGGCGGACACGGAGCTGTGGGCCGAAATCGAGCGGGACTATACCGTCTACGGCGACGAATGCAAGTTCGGCGGCGGAAAAGTCATCCGCGACGGCATGGGGCAGTCGAGCCGGGCGCGGCGCGATGACGGCGTGCTCGACACGATCATTACGAACGCGGTCATCATCGACCATTGGGGCATCGTGAAAGCCGACATCGGCATCAAGGACGGCCTGATCGTCGGCATCGGCAAGGGGGGCAACCCCGACCTGATGGACGGCGTCGATCCGAACCTGATCGTCGGCGTCTCCACGGAGGTGATCGCGGGCGAGGGCCGGATCGTCACCGCCGGCGGCATCGATTCGCACGTGCATTTCATCAGCCCGCAGCAGATCGAGACGGCGCTCGCGTCCGGCATCACGACGATGATCGGCGGCGGCACCGGGCCGGCCGCCGGCACGAACGCGACGACGTGCACGCCGGGCGCCTGGCATATCGCCCGCATGCTGGAGGCGGCCGAGGCATTCCCGATGAACCTCGGCTTCACCGGCAAGGGGAACGCCTCGTTCATCGAGCCGCTCATCGAGCAGATCGAAGCGGGCGCGATCGGGCTGAAGCTGCACGAGGACTGGGGGACGACGCCGGCGGCGATCGACGCGTGCCTGCGCGCGGCGGATCTGCACGACGTGCAGGTCGCCATCCACACCGACACGCTGAACGAGTCGGGGTTCGTGGAGGATACGCTGGCCGCGATCGCCGGCCGGACGATGGCAGACCGCGGACAAAATGAAACGCCAGCGCGGACAGCTTCAACCGGACACGGCGAGCGACAACTTCCGCATCCGGCGCTACATCGCGAAATATACGATCAATCCGGCGATCACGCACGGTATCGCGCATCTGGTCGGTTCCGTCGAGCCGGGCAAGTTCGCCGATCTCGTCATCTGGAATCCGATGGTCTTCGGCGTGAAGCCGGATCTCGTGCTGAAGGGCGGGGCCATCGCCTGGGCGCAGATGGGCGATCCGAACGCGTCGATTCCGACGCCGCAGCCGGTATTCGGCCGGCCGATGTTCGCCGCGTTCGGCAAGGCGCGCGCCGCGACCTCGATCACGTTCGTGTCGCAGGCGGCCTATACCCAAGGCATCGCGGAGAAGCTGGGCCTGACGAAGCGGGTGGAGCCGGTGAAGGGCAGCCGGAACATCGGCAAGAAGGATATGGTGCTGAACGACGCGACGCCGCGGATCGAAGTCGATCCCGAGACGTACAAGGTGACCGTCGACGGCGAGCCGTGCACCTGCGAGCCGGCGGCCGTGCTGCCGATGGCGCAGCGGTATTTCCTGTTCTGAGGCGGCAAGGAGGTTGTGGCTGTGGCGGATGCTCTGGATAGTCCGGCAGGCGGCGGAGCGGTGCCGGTGTCCGTTCCGACGCGGACTCGAGCAGATGTGTCGTGGCTGATGCTGCAGCAGCTGCTCGAGTCCGCGCTGCCGATCGGCGGGTTCTCGCATTCGTTCGGCCTGGAGACGATGGTGCAGGAAGGGCGGATCCGGACGTCGGCTGATCTTGAGCGCTATGCGGAGACGATGCTGCTGCTGCAGAGCTGGGCGACGCTCGACGCGATGATCGTGAAGGCGGTGTACGAATGCCCGACGGATGACTGGGAGCGGGCTTGGCGCATCGAGCGGCTCGTCCATCTCCAGCGCGCGGCGGCGGAGTCGCGGGCGGCCGCCGGGAAGATGGGGCGCCGGCTGCTCCGCCTCGCGGCCAGTGTCCATCCGGGACTTGATCTGTCGCCGCTGGAAGAGGCCTTCCGAAGCGGCCGCTCCCTGGCTACGCATCCGCTCGTCTTCGGGTTTCTGTGCCGGCGCCTCGGCTTTCCGCTCCATCAGGCGGTGCAGGGGCTGCTTTACGGCAACATCGTCACTTGCGTGAACAGCGCGCTGCGTCTTATGGCGATCGGCCAGACGGAGGGGCAGGCGATCATCGCCCGGCTCATCCCGCTCATCGCCGAAGGGTGGGAGTTGGCGAACCGGCTCGAACCGGAGGACGCGCACGGCAACACGCCGCTTGCGGAACTGATGGCGATGCGCCATGAGACGCTGTATTCCCGGCTGTTCATGTCGTAGCGATGACGCCGGATAACCATTTTTTGATAGGAAGGGATTTCCATGTGCCAAGGACAGGGACATCATCACCATCATGATTGGGAGACGCCGACCGTACCGGCGGACCGTCCGATGCGGATCGGCATCGGCGGGCCGGTCGGTTCGGGCAAGACGGCGCTCGTCGAGCGCATTGCGAAGGCAATGCGGGACCGCTACAGCATCGCCGTCATCACGAACGATATCTATACGGCGGAAGACGCGCGCATTCTCGTGAAAACCGGCTGCCTGCCGGAGGAGCGGATCATCGGCATCGAGACGGGCGGCTGCCCGCACACGGCGATCCGGGAGGACGCCTCGATGAACTTCGAGGCGATCGAGGATCTGAAAACCCGGTTCCCGGATCTGGATTTCATTCTGATCGAGAGCGGCGGCGACAATCTGGCGGCGGCGTTCAGCCCGGAACTGGCGGACCGGTTCATCTACATCATCGACGTGGCGCAAGGGGAGAAAATCCCTCGCAAAGGCGGTCCGGGCATCATGCGCTCCGACCTGCTCCTCATCAACAAGATCGACCTTGCGGAGCATGTCGGCGCGAGCCTCAAGGTGATGGAGGAAGATACGCAGCGGATGCGGGGCGGACGGCCCTATGTGTTCACCAATCTGCTGCACGGCGGCGAAGGGCTCCGCATGATCGTCGACTGGCTGGAACATGAGCTTCAGCATGCCCGCGGCATCCGGCATACGCATTGACGGCGCGGCGGCAGCCGCAGGACTAGGGACGCGGGCCATCGTGCAGCCGCATGCGGTGCCTGGGCCCCGACCGCACGCAGCGCAGGCCGGAAGGCTGGATGCAGCATCGGCAGACGGACTGCCGCAAGTGCCGCCGGCCCACGGGCAGGCTCGCCTCGAAGCCGCCTTCGCCGTCCGCGGCGGGCGCACCGCCCTCGTCTCGAAGATGCACACCGCACCGCTCAAAATCGCGAAGGCGTTCGACCGCCAGCACGAGCTGGCCGTCATCGTCATGGATGCGTCGCCCGGCATGCTCACCGGCGACCGCTACGAGATGGCGTGGACGGCGGAGGCGGACGCGCGCGTCTGCCTGACGAATCAGGGGCACACGCGCATCCATCCGTCGCCGCCAGGCCGCGGCGCGGTGCTGACGCAGCGGTTCGCGCTGCATGAAGGCGCGTGCGTCCAGTCGATGATGGAGCCGCTCATGCTGTACCGGGACGCCGAGTTTGCCGCGTGCACCGAGGTCGACCTCGCGCCGGGCGCCGTCTGGCTGTCTTCCGAGATCATCTGCCCGGGCCGCGCCGGGCGCGGGGAAAAATTCGCGTTCCGCCGTTACGATGCGACGCTGTCCGTCCGGTACGGCGGGGAGCTGATCTTCCGCAGCCGTCAGCTCGTCGACCCTGCGAAACAGCGGATCGCCGCGCCGGGTGCCTGGGAAGACTGCACGCACGTCGGGATGCTGTATTGCTTCTCCGACCGTCTGGACGGCATCCATCTGGATGCGGTGCGCGAGGCGATCGAACGCGCGTCCGAGGCCATGCCCGGCGGGTGCATCGCCGGCGCCTCCCGCACCTGGCGCAATGGCATCGTCGTCATGGCCGCCGGGGGCGCGGCGTGGCGGCTGCAGCGGGTGCTGGAGGCGGCGTGGCGCGCGCTGCGGCGCACGCTCCTCGGTCTGCCGGAGGCGGTGTGAGGGGATAGTTGAAACGGGCTTCCGCTTGAGGCGCAATCTTCAAGCGGAAGCCCGTTTGTGCGATGGCACTGCGCTGGTACCGCATCCGGAGGAGTCGGCGCGGAGTGCCTCCATCTGGTGCAGAAATGCACCAGATGCGGGAAGGTAGGCGCGGAGAACCTCCATCTGGTGCAGATATGCACCAGATCCGGAGGTGTGGCACGGTGAAACTCCCTCCGGCGCACCCATGCGCCGCAAGAGGCCACCCCGGTTACAAGGTGCGGATGTGTGAACAGGCTTCAGGTCTGCGCGTATTTTTCTCTGTACTCGTAGGGGCTCATGTTCTCGTGGTTTTTGAACACCCGGCTGAAATGCGCGGAATCGGCGTAGCCGACCCGGCTGCCAACCTCGTAAATCTTCAGCTTCGTCGTGCGGAGCAGCTCCTTCGCCTTTTCCATCCGGATGCGGAGCAGCGCCTGCGTGAACGTGGTGCCCGTCTCGTTCTTGAACAGGGTGCTGAGGTAGTTCGGATTGAGATACAATCGCTCGGCGAGTCCGGACAGCGTAATGTCCTGGTCGTATTCCGTCTCCAGAATGTGAATCGTCTGGCGGATCAGATGGTGCATCTCGCCGCGCGGCTCAAGCAGGCCGTCCGTTCCTTGTTCCGTCCCGTCGCCCGCGACCGGCACGGCCGGACGGTCAATGCCGAGCTGTTTCAGGCTGCGCCAGTAGAGGCCGCTCACTTCCGAAAGCTGCTTGGCCACGCCGCCGATCCCGGCCCGGATCGTCCGCCGCAGGGTGGCGCGGACCGCGTCCGCGCAGCGCGAGGCGATCTCCTCCGGCGACGCGTGGCCGTCCTTCAGGAACAGGACGCAGGTCAGATGGCTGCCTTCAACGAAGACGAGGGGAACGCCGAAACCGCTCAGCACATCGCCCAGCACGTTCTTGACGGCGAAGCGGATCGTGCCGCCTTCCTCCGCGTCCTCGATGACGAAGCTGAGCACGCCGACGGCGTCGTATTCCGGGAACATCCACTCGTCGTAGTAGGGGAGGGGCAGTTCGTAGAGCAGATCCTGCACCCTTTTCTCCAGCAGGGCCATTTCCCGCAGCCGGCTGATCCGCTCCGCTTCCTTGCGTCCCCGTACCGTATCGGCGGCCTTGGCGATCGCTTCGCGAAGCGCCTGCACGGATACCGGTTTGAGCAAATATTCGGAGACGTTGGCGCGGATCGCCGCCCGGGCGTACTCGAATTCCGCGTAGCCGGTGAGCATGAAAATGATGATGTCGGGAAAACGTTCGCGGATGCGGGACGCCAGTTCCACCCCGTCCATGCCGGGCATCCGGATGTCGGTGATGACCAGGTCGAACGAATCGTCCAGCATGCGCAGCGCCTCTTCGCCTTCCTCAGCTTCTTCCACTTCGTAGCTGTCGTCGAATCGGCGCACGGTGTCCGCCATCATCTGACGGACGCCGGATTCGTCATCCACGATCAGAATCCGCATCGGTCAATCCTCCTTCTGTCGTCGTGCCGGCGGGTTATCGCGCCGCGAGTTCCGTGCGGATCTGCCGCATGGCGTCTTCCCACGCCCGGTCGCCGCTCAGCAGTCCGTTCTCGACTTTCTGCAGCGCCGATTCCATGATCTCCTCGACCAGCGGCTGATAGGCGCCCGCATAGACCGGCCGGACCGCAAGCGCAGCCTCGCTCAGCAGTTGGCCGACCGGCGCGCCCATGAAGAAACCATCCCGTTTATTCGTAATATCGGTATTGTCGTACAAAGTTGTGAGCGACGGAAAAATATTTTGCTCACGGAAAAGTTCGAGCTGCCGTTCTTCATCGGTCAGCCATCGAATCAGCTCCCAGGCCTCATCCGGATGGCGACTCTCCCGCGGAATGGCGAAGAACCATCCGCCCCAGTTCGCCGCTCCGCCGGGCAGCCGCGTCATGTTCCATTGGCGGATCGCGCCGGGCGAGTTCTCTGTCACGTAGCTGAGCATCCAGGCCGGGGCGAGCAGCGTCGCGAAGTGTCCCTGCTCCATGCCGACGGCCCACTCGGTCGAGCCCGTCTGCAGGCCGGCGGACAGGCCGTTCACCTTCGCGGCGACGGCGTAGTCCCAGGCTTCGCGCACCGCCGGGTTGGTGTCGCCGATGAAGGCGCCGGTCTCGGGGTCGAAGTACTGCACCTCGGCCTGGCCGAGGATGGCGCGGTAGAGCGTGCCGATGTTGTCGATCATCGGTTTGCCCGTCCGGGTGCGGAGCACGATGCCGCTGCGGAGGAACGAATCCCAGTCCGGCAGCGATTCGGCCAGCTCGCCCCGGTCCAGCGGCAATCCGGCCTGCCCGTACAGGCTGACGCGGAACAGCATCGTCATCGGCCCGATGGACGCGGGCAGGGCGTAGATGAACGAGCCGTCCGGGCTGGCCGCCTGCTGCCAGTTCCACGCCAGATACCGCCCGGCGAGCGGCTCGGATGCGAGTTCCCGCAGATTGTAGAAGTAGGACGGGAACCGTTTGAAGCGTTCCATGTAGCTGAGGTCGATCATGACGACATCCGGCGCGCCGTAGCCGGCCGCAAACGCGGTCTGGAGATTGGCGTGCAGATCCTGGGAGTCGAACCGGACGATCTCGACCTGCACGTCGTCATGCTCCTCGTTATACTGTGAAATGAACGGCTCGTAGCCGGAACCGGGCCACAGCCAGATGACGAGCGGGTCCGGCCCCTGGTCCGCGCCGCGGGCGCCGTGGCTGACGATCATGCCGCCCTCCGCGCATGAGGCGAGGACGAGCAGCGCGGCCAGCGCGAGGAGCGGCCATGTCCGGCGCGGTCCGCCGCGTCTGGGTTGTCCATGCGGTGTCATCTCACGGCACCTCCTTGCCGCTGCCGGCGTCCGGATCGATCGGAATGCGGATCGTCACGCGCAGGCCGCCCCATTCGTTGCCGGACAAGGTGATCCCGTAGCTGCGGCCATAGATGTATTGGATTCTCTCCTGCAGATTCGGCAGACCGATGCCGGTGTGCAGCGGCTTGTTCCGCTGCGGCGCGTCTTCGGACAAAATCTCCTTCATCTCGCGTTCGCTCATGCCGATGCCGTTGTCGTCCACGGTCAGCACCATGTCCCGCCCGTCGCGCTGAATGCGGATGCGGATTTTCCATTGATCCCGCTTGACGCCTTCCAGCCCGTGGGTCATCGCGTTCTCGACGATCGGCTGCAGGAGCAGCTTCATGCACCGGCAATCGAGCAGTTCCTCGTCGATGTCCAGCTCGACATCGAGCCGCTCGCCGTAGCGGTATTTCTGCAGGGTGATGTACCGTCTGAGCTGGGCGACGTCCTCGCGGACCGTCGTCATCTCCGAGCCCGGCTGGATGCTGTAGCGCAAGAGCTCGCTGAGCAGCTGCACCATCTCGGCGGCCGCCGCGGCGTCGCGCTTGCCTTCCAGCGTCCAGTAGATCGTGTTCAGCGTATTGTACAGGAAGTGCGGGCGGAACTGGGCGCGCAGCGCGACGAACTGCGCCTGCCGCTCGCTGACCTGCTTGTCCGTCAGATCGCGGATCGTCTGCTGCAGCCGCGCGAGCATGCGGTTGAAGCTGTCATACAGCCCCGACACTTCCGCATTCCAGAGCTGGCGCTTCACCGGCAGCAGATGGCCTTCGTCGATCCGCTCGATCCGTTTCGCCAGGAAGCGAATCGGTCTGACGAGCGTCCAGGAATAGAAGGTGATGAACAGAATGCCGACGGACAGACCGACGATGCTGATCCAGAGGATGGTGCGCTGCAGGCGCGACACGCCCTCGTACACTTCGCTGCGGTCGATGTAGGCCAGCACCGTCCAGCCGCTGTATTCGGAATACGCATAGGAGATGTAGGCGGGCCCGTCTTCCGTGTTCAGCGTAATCATGTCGCTCGGCACTTTGCGCACCTGCTCCAGCAGCACGCTCGGCGCAGGCGTGCCCACGTCGTCCCATACGGTCGAATAGACGACGCGGCCGAATGAGTCGACAACCTGGACTTTGCCGCTCTTGCCGAGGTTCATCTGTCCGATCGTCTTCTGCAGCGTGATCGCGGGGTAGGCGAAGACGATCGTGCCGATGTTCTCGAGCGTCTCGATGTTGTTGAGGCTCCGCGCGCCGATCACGGCCGGCTGGGCGCCGCCCACCCAGACGAGTCCGGAGAACCAGAGCATGCGTCCCTTGTACTGTTCCATTTCGTCGTACCAGGGCTGTTTCTGCACGGCTTCAAGCGACCGCCAGAGGAAGTCCATGGAAGAGTTGGCCAGGTAGCTGGATCCGTACCGGTCAAGGATCATGATATTCGATTCGTGTCCGCTCGTCCGGTTGCTCGCGTTCATGACGCGGATCAGCTCTTCGTTGTAGCTCCCCGGATTCGTGCGGGCGGACAAATGTTTCTGCACGACCTCGTTGAACGCCAGCACCTGCGTCATTTTGTCATATTCGATCAGATTGGCGTCCAGCTTGCCGCTCAGATGGGTGATGGAGTCCAGCAGCAGCCTGGCGGTCTGATTCAACGACGAGCGCGACGTCTGCACGTAGGTCACCGTTGCCGTCGCCGACATGACGAAGAGCAGAATCGCCGTGAAACCGATCGTGAGCTGCGCCAGAATGGACGGTTTGCGTTTCAATGCCATTCTCCCTTTCGGCTGCGGAAAGCCTGATGACAGGCGGGCCGGAGAATGCTTGCGGCTGTTGCATCACTTCCATTATAGTGAACCTGTATAAGGCTGCCAGACCATGGCGATTCGAAATCTTGGAGATTTTTCAGTTTTTTTGACGACATTTAAGGTTTTCAGCACCATCGTTGCCCGAATCTGCCCGGGATATTCGAGCGGCCCACGGAAGGAATGAACACCATGCGACAGGATTCCTGGATTTCGGTTGATGTCAAACAAGTCGAACACCTGGAGCTCCCCGAAGGCTTCCTGCCGCTGCTTGTCGGCACGGTGCTCCGATTCTACGGCGAACGTCTCTGCTTCGGGGGCTATCCGGCCGACCGGCCGTTCTTCCTGGCGGCCTATTTCCTGCCGACGGCGACGATCTATACGTCCGTGCTGGTCGATCCGGAGCAGCTTCTCGAGGATATGCACGATGACGCGATCGAATACGGCCGGGATGAGCCGATGGTGGCGGACAGCGGCTTTGTGCTCAGCGCGACGGTGACGAACGAGATCGTCGCGGAGCCGGGAATGATCGGCTGCCGGACGATGGTCGTGCTGGACTCCCATTTCGAGGGCGCACAGGTGCTGCGGGGCGTCAGGCCCTAAGACCGGTGCGCCCGTCCGGGAAGCCGCCGGAGCGGGATCACGCCGGAGCGGCGACCGGATTCGTCAGCTCGCCGATGCCGTCGACCGCGCACGTGACGACATCGCCGTCGCCGACCCAGTCGGCGCCCGCCGGCGTGCCGGTCAGGATGACATCGCCGGGCTGCAGGGTCATGAAGCGGCTGATGTAAGCGATCTGCCGGTCGACCGGCATGATGATTTCGTCCATCGCGCCGTCCTGCTTCGGCACGCCGTTCACCGAGGCGCGGATGCGCGCCGTGCGCCAGTCGAACGCCGTGTCGATGACCGGCCCGAGCGGGCAGAACGAATCGAACGCCTTGCCGATCGTCCAATGGCCTTCGGGGTGGAAAAAGTCCAGCGCGCTGACATCGTTCGCGACGGTGCAGCCGAAGATGACGCCGTCCGCATCCTCCGGACGAATCCGGCGTGCGGTCCGCCCGATGACGACCGCCACCTCGGACTCGAACTTCACCCGATTCGCCCCGTCCGGCAGCATGATCGGATCGCCGGGACCGATCACGGTGCCGAGCGGTTTGAAGAACAGGATCGGCATGTCGGGTTCGGGCGGTTTCGGCTCGCCCGCAGCGGCGAAGTTTTTGCCGATGCCGATGATATGGCGCGGCATGACCGGCGCGAGCAGGCGGACGTCCGCAAGCCCGAACCGCCGGCCGGTGAACGCGGGCGGGTCGAACAGTCCGCCGGACAGTTCCCGCAGCCAGCCGTCTTCCAGAATGCCGCGGCGGGCGGGGGATTCCGGTTCCGCCAGCGGGATGAAGCGCGCGATTTTCATGATCAGTCCCTCTCCTTGTGCCTCAATTTTTCCGTCCGGATCAAAAATGCCTCCAAATTACCGCCGTTTCGACAACTGTGAGTGATTCCGCCGCATCCGGCTCTCCTGTGAGCGCTTTCGCCCATGTCTCTACTCTACCAGAATGCGCGGCCGCAACCAAATCCGGACTTCCCGGCGGGAGGCCTTGATCCTGAAGGTTCGGGAACTGAGCGGCGCGGACAGAGATGGCGAGAGCGGTGCCGACGGCGGGACACGAGAGGCCCTCCGGATGTCTGCGCAATGGAACTCCGGAGGGCCGCTGAGCAGCCTATACGATTGCAAAAACCGCAGCCAATGCCAGACTTGCGGCTGCGGCCAACACCGTGCCGACAACAAAACCTCTGAAATGAAAACGATAGTTCCTGTATTCGGCCATGCCTTCCGTTCCTTCAATGACCAGAAACTTCGGCGTGACGGTGCAGAACAGCAGCCAGTCGAGGACGAGCCAGTCGACCGCGTTGAACACGGTCATGATGCCGAACGCGTTGAGGAAGGCGGTCGGAAACGCGATGTCCCCGCCGAGCGACCGCTCGAGCAGCCAGGTGGAGACCGCCGGAACGCCGATGAGCACGAGCAGAAAGCAAGCGCCGATGATGCGGGTTGTCCGCTGTTCCGAAGCGGTCTTCGCGCCGGCCGCCCGCTGAATGCCCTCGGGGTACGACTGCAGCAGCAGCCGGGGATTGGCGTACAGCGTTCCCACGATCATCGCCGACAGCACGATCGACAACGCCAGCCCGTACAGGAGGATGGACATTCCCAGCGTCAAGGCAAGTCATCCCTTCCTTCGCGTACACAGCGCCCATGCTTAAACCGGTTTCCATATTCTTTCATCTTGTTTCAGTCGATTTCCTGCAAAGGCGTTCCATATCAACCCTGAAGCTCGGCCCGGACCTCGGCCGCGGCTTGCACCATATGGCGCAGGCTGGCCCACGTTTCGGCTTCGCCGCGCGTCTTCAGCCCGCAGTCCGGATTGATCCACAGGCGGGCGGGGCCGATGGCGCGGACCATCTTGCGGATGGCCGCTTTCAGCTCCTCCACATCCGGGATGCGGGGGGAGTGGATATCGTAGACGCCCGGTCCTGCCCCCGGACGAAAACCGCTCGCCCGCAGCGTCTCGACGAGTTCAAGATCGGATCTCGATGCTTCGAAGGAGATGACATCCGCGTCCATCGCTTCGATCTCCCGGATCATGTCTTCGAACCGGCTGTAGCACATATGGGTGTGAATCTGTGTCTCGGACCGCACACCGCTGTGCACGAGCCGGAAGGCCGGGATCGCCCAGCTCAGGTATTGCGCGTGCCAGTCGGACCGCCTGAGCGGCAGTTTCTCCCGGAGCGCCGCTTCGTCGATCTGGATGATCCCGATGCCATGGGCTTCGAGATCCAGTACTTCGTCGCGGATGGCGAGGGCGATCTGGAAGGCGATCTCCTTCGGCGGGAGGTCTTCCCGCGGGAACGACCAGTTCAGCATCGTCACGGGCCCGGTCAGCATCCCCTTGACCGGCCGGTCCGTCAGCCCGTCGGCAAAGACGGCGTGCTCGACGGTAATCGGCCGGGACCGGCGGACGTCGCCCCAGATGATCGGCGGCTTGACGCACCGCGTGCCGTAGGACTGCACCCAGCCGTTTGTCGTGAAGACGAAGCCGTCCAGACACTCGCCGAAATATTCGACCATGTCGCTTCGCTCGAACTCGCCGTGGACGAGCACGTCGAGGCCGATCTCCTCCTGGCGTCTGACGCAGTCCGCGATCTTGTCGAAAATAAACCGCCTGTACGCCTCCTCCGGCACTTCTCCCTTCCGGTACGCCGCACGAATCGCCCGCACATCCGGCGTCTGCGGGAACGACCCGATCGTGGTGGTCGGAAGCAAAGGCAGCTTCAGCTTGTCCCGCTGGATCGCTTCCCGTTCCGGCAAGGCGGGCAGACGGGTGAAGTCGCGCTCCGTCAGGGCGGCGACTCTCGCCCGGACCGCTTCGTCCGGCTTGCAGCGAGGACCCGCAAGCAGCGCCTCGTTGCGCTTGTACGCCTCTTCCTTCGTCGGATTCGGGCTGTCCAGGAGCCGCTTCAGTTCCGCCAGCTCCCGCAGCTTCTCCTCCGCGAAGGCAAAATGGCGCGTATAGTCCTGCGGCAACCGCGTCTCATGCTTGACCGAATACGGCACGTGCAGCAGCGAACAGGACGGGCCGATGACGACATCCCGCGCATAACGGCGGATTTCCCGCACCGTCCGCAGCGTGTCGGCATAACGGTTTCGCCAGATGTTCCGGCCGCTTACGACCCCTGCGAACAGCGTCTTGTTCTCCGTGAAACCGTGTTTCTGCAGGAGCACCAGGCTTTGCACGCCTTCCACGAAGTCAAGCCCGATGCCGTCGAAGGGCAGCGTCTGCAGTTCTTCATAGCAGTCGCGGACATCGCCGAAGTACGTCTGGACGAGCACCTTCACGCTGTGCTTCCCGGACAGGATCGGCCGGTACAGCTCCGCAAGCAGCCGGATGTCCTCCGTCGTCAAATCCGTCACCAGCCACGGCTCATCGAGCTGAACCCACCGGGCGCCCAGTTCCCCCAGCCGCTGAAGGACATCCTGATAGGCCCGGACGATGTCGGCGAGGACATGTTCCGCCCGCCTGCGCCCGGTGAACCGCGCCAGCTTGAGCAGGGTGAAGGCGCCGACAAGCGCCGGCCGGGTCTCGATGCCGAGCCGCCTTGCTTCCTCGTATTCATCGAAGATTTTGCTTCCGGCGATCCGGATTTCCGCGGAATCTTCGATTTCGGGCACGAGATAATGATAGTTGGTGTTGAACCATTTCCTCATCGCCAGCGCCTTCACGTCGCCCCGCGGCCCCTGATAGCCCCTCGCCATCGCGAAGTACGTCTCGAGCTCATCAAGCCCCAGCGCGCGGTAGCGCTCCGGAACGAGATTGAACAGGACGGCCGTGTCGAGCACATGGTCGTAGAAGGAGAAGTCGTTGGAAGGGATGTGATCGATCCCGCTGTCCTTCTGCACTTGCCAATGCGCACTTCGGAGGCCGGCGGCGGTCCGGTTCAGCTCCCCGGCGCCGATTTCTCCCCTGAAATAGTTCTCAACGGCAAACTTCAGTTCCCTCGAGGCTCCGATTCTCGGATATCCGATGATCGATGTCTGCATCCCCATCACTCCCGATTTCGTCTTTGCTTCAGATTATGGAAGACCGGACGAGGTATCGGGTAATACGCGGTTTCTATCGCGTTCGATAGTTTTTTTCTATGGAGCCGAAGCGTGCCCCGAAATGGCCGGAACGCCGTGGAATCAATATATTGGAGGTGAATTGATCCCGAAACACTATATCTTGTACCTCGGCAAAACTTGTGTTAGGATGGACTCATCTCGCACAACCACATATTGCTTGTTTCGGACAGGCACCGCGAAGGCGGTTTAATAGGGAAGCCGGTGCGAATCCGGCGCTGTCCCCGCAACTGTAACGCGGACGAACGTTCACATCCACTGTGCGCTTTCGCGCATGGGAAGGGAACGGGAGGATGAGGCGGAGCCAGGAGACCTGCCTGACCGAAACGTGGTTTCCTTTCTCCGGGGATTGAGAACAGGAACGGCCGGCGCATGCGGAGGATGGAGCGGTTTTGCCGCGGCAGGGCTTCCGCGCCATGCGCTTGTCGTCAGCAGGCATCCTCGGGGGAGAGGGTGCTTTTTTTCATCCAATCGAACCGCACAAGGGAGGAACCCGCCATGAAACTGTACACGAAAACCGTCTGCCCGCGGTGCATCTGGATCAAATCCGAGGCGCAGCGCTCCGGCAAGGAAGTGGAGATCATCAACATCGACCATGACGAAGCGGCGCGGGAGCGCCTGATCAGCGCAGGCATCAAGACCGTGCCGGCGCTCGAGGCGGACGGCGAGTTCTGGACGAGCACCGAAGAGATGCTGGAGCGGCTGGGGGGCGCGGACGGATGATCGCTTACGCCAGCCGGACGGGCAATGTCCGCTACATCGTCGCGCAGCTGGGGCTGCCGGGAATCGAGATCGGCGAGGATACGACGGTCGCGGAGCCGTTCCTGCTGCTGACCTACACCGACGGATTGGGGCAGGTGCCGGAGGTCGTGCAGCGATTCATGGAGCGCAGCGGCGCGCATTGCCGGGGCGTGGCCGTCAGCGGCAACCGCAACTTCGGGCATGTCCATTTCGGCAGAGCCGGGGATGCGATCGCGGCGCGGTGGAACGTGCCGCTGGTGCGCAAGCTGGAATTGCGCGGATTCAGGCAGGATTACGAAGCGATCCGGCAATTTTACCTGGAACGGATCGGGAAGGGGAGCCGGCATGAAATCGTATTTGCGAATTAACAACGAAGTGCTGCACCACTACAACCGCACGGGGCGGCTGGATCTGGCGAAGGACCGGGAAGCGGCGAGGCGTTATTTTCTCGAGCATGTGAACGTCAAGATGCGCTACTTCATCGATGTGGACGAGAAAATCCGCTACCTCGTCGACGAGGGCTACTATGAGCGGGAATTCCTCGAGCAGTACGACAAGGCGTTCATCGAGAAGCTGTTCGAGCGGGCGTACAGCTATCATTTCCGGTTCCCGTCGTTCATGAGCGCGAGCAAGTTCTATGACAGCTATGCGATGAAGAGCCGGGACGGCGCCGAAATATTGGAAAAATACGAGGACCGCATCGTCATCATCGCCCTCTACCTGGCGCGCGGCGACAAGGAGCTGGCGGAGCGGGCGGTCGACGCGATGATGACCGCCTACCAGCCGGCGACGCCGACGGCGCTGAACAGCGGCAAGCGGGCCCGCGGCGAGCTGGTGAGCTGCTTCAAGCTGTCGATGGACGACTCGATGAACAGCATCGCCGCGAACATCGGCTATTGCCTGGAACTGTCCCGCCTCGGAGGGGGCGTCGGCGTCAACCTGACAGACATCCGTCCGCTCGGCGATCCGATCAAGGGCATCTTAAGCCGCGCCAGCGGCGTCATGCCCGTGGCGAAGCTGCTCGAGAACGCCTTCTCCTATTCGAACCAGCTCGGGCAGCGCAACGGATCGGGCGTCGTCTATCTGAACATTTTCCACGCCGACATCGAGAGCCTCATCTCCGCGAAGAAGCCGAACGCCGACGAGAAGATCCGCCTGGCGACGCTGTCCACGGGCATCATCGTGCCGAATATTTTCTTCGAGCTGATGAAGCGGGACAAGGACATCGTCCTGTTCAGCCCGTACGACATTTACCGGGAGTACGGCAAGCGGATGTCGGAGATCAGCATGAGCGAGATGTACTACGAGCTGCTGGACAACCCGAACATCCGCAAGCTGAAGCGGGTCAATGCGCGGAAGCTGTACACGGAGATCAAGAAAGCCCAGTTCGAGTCCGGCTATCCGTTCGAGGTGTTCGACGACAACGTCAACGCCCGGCATCCGCTGCGCGGGCTGGGACGGGTGAAAATGTCCAACCTGTGCACGGAAATTCTGCAGGTGCAGCAGACCAGCGTCATCCACGACCACGGCACGGAAAATGAATACGGCATGGACGTGTCCTGCAACCTCGGCTCGCTCGACATCCACAAGGCGACGCAGACGGATTTCGAAAAGCTCGTGGATACGGCCATGCGGCTGCTCACCAATGTGTCGCTCATGACCGACATCCGGAACGTGCCGTCCGTCAGCAAGGCGAACCGGCTCATGCATTCCGTCGGGCTCGGCGTGATGAATCTGCACGGCCATCTGGTGTCGCAAGGGCTGGAATACGGTTCGGACGAGTCGATCCTGTTCGTGGATGCGTTCATGGAGGCGCTGAACTACTACTCGCTGCTCGCTTCCATGCGGCTGGCCCGGGAGAAGGGGGAGACGTTCCACGGGTTTGAGCTGAGCGACTACGCGGACGGTTCCTATTTTGACCCGTATGTGGACAAGGAAGAGCGGGAACTGCCCGAGCCGGTGCGGCGCGCGCTGGGGACCGTGCCCGTCATCACGAGACAGATGTGGCAGGAACTGAAGGAGCAGGTGATGGCGCACGGGCTGTTTAACGCCTACCGGCTGGCGGTGGCGCCGACGGGCAGCATTTCGTACATCCGGAACTGCACCGCGTCCCTTGCCCCGATCACGGAGCGGGTGGAAATCCGCGACTACGCGGACAGCCGCACGATCTATCCGATGCCGTTCCTGAATGACGGGAACAAGCATCTGTACAAGGAAGCCTGGGAGATCGATCCGTTCCGCATGGTGGACCTGTACGCGGCGGCGCAGAAGCATGTCGACCAGGGCCTCTCGATGACGGTGTACGTGACCGACCAATGGACGACGGAGCGGCTCGCCCGGCTGTACATTTACGCGTGGATGAAGGGGATCAAGACGGTTTACTACGTGCGGCAGCGGCTGCAGACGATTGAGGAGTGTGTGGCATGCTCGGTCTGAATCGGTATGAAGCGGTGAACTGGAACCGGCAGGGCCGGGACCTCGTCCAGACGTTCTGGGATCAACAATGGCGGCAGATCTGGTTCCCCGAGGAGATTGCCGTGAGCAAGGACGTGAAGCAGTGGAGCCAGTTCGAGCATCAGGAGACGTACAAGCAGGTGCTCGGCGGGCTTACGCTGCTCGATACGATCCAGACGAACATCGGGATGAACGAGATCGCCCGCCATGCGCCGGATCTGCAGGAGAAGGCGCTCTATACGGTGTTCGCCGCGTTCGAGGCGATCCACGCGAAGTCGTACTCGTACATCTTCACCACGCTCTGCACGAACAGCGAGATCGAGGCGATCTTCGACTGGGTGAAGAAGAGCGAATATTTGCAATACAAGGCGAACCGGATCTCGGGCGTCTACCGTTCGATCCGGGAGAATGACCCCGTCTCCCTGTGGAAGGCGATGTTCGCCTCGGTCATGCTGGAATCGTTCCTGTTCTATTCCGGATTTTTCTATCCGCTCTATCTGGGCGGCCAGGGGATCTTGCGGAACAGCTCCGAGGTCATCTCCCTCATCCTGCGGGACGAGTCGATCCACGGGGTCGCCGTCGGCTATTTCGCGCAGCAACTGTTTAAATCGTTTCCCGACAAGGTGAAGGAAGAGCTGACGGTGTGGGGCTGCGAATTTCTGCTCGACCTGTATCACAATGAAATCGAATATACGAACGACGTGTACGCGGAGACCGGCCTCGGTCCGGAAGTGAAAAGCTACGTGCGCTACAACGCCAACAAGGCGCTCATGAACCTCGGGATGGATGTGATGTTCCCCGACGAGGAAGTCAATCCGATCGTCATGAACGGCATTCGGAACGAAGGTTCGACCTACGATTTCTTCTCGCAGAAGGGGTCGACGTACGCGGTGGCGAAAGTGGCGCCCATTACGGACGAAACGTTCGTGTTCTGACGGCGGCAAGGGGGCGATCGCATGACGCTGCAGCAGCTCAAATACATTCTCGCCATCGTGAACTGCGGTTCGATCAGCGAGGCGGCGAAGCAGCTCTATATTTCACAGCCGAGTCTGTCGAACGCGGTGAAGGAGATCGAGGAAGAATTCGGCATCGAGATTTTCGTGCGCTCCCCGAAGGGGATCGCCCTGACGAACGAGGGCATCGAGTTTCTGGCCTATGCCCGCCAGGTGGTGGAGCAGGCGGAGTTGATGGAGCAGCGGTACTTGAACAAGCGGCCGTCCCGGAAGCTGTGCTCGATCTCCACCCAGCATTACGCCTTCGCCGTCCAGGCATTCGTGGCGCTCATGAAGACGCTGGGCGAGAACGAATACGAATGCACGCTGCGCGAGACGCGGACGCACGAAATCATCGAGGATGTCCGGAACTTGCGCAGCGAAATCGGCATTCTGTACCTGAGCGAGTTCAACCGGAAAGTGATCACCAAGCTGCTGCGGGATCATGACCTGAAGTTCCATCCGCTGTTCACCGCGAAGCCCCATGTGTTCATCAGCGTCCACCATCCGCTGGCGCAGCGGGAGATGCTGGAGATGGACGAACTGGACGAGTATCCGTGTCTCGTGTTCGAGCAGGGGGAGTACAACTCGTTCTATTTCGCGGAGGAAATTCTGAGCACGCGAAGCTACCGGAAGAAAATATTGGTGAGCGACAGGGCGACGCTGTTCAATCTGCTGATCGGCCTGAACGGGTACACGATCAGTTCCGGCGTGCTGAACCAGGACGTGTACGGCGGGTTGATCAAGCCCGTGCGGCTCAAGACGGACGAAGACATGCTCATCGGCTATATCACGAACCAGAAGACGTCCCTGAGCCGTCTCGGGCAGCTCTATGTGGAGAAGCTGAAAGAGGTGGTCGCCCGCGCCGGGCATGAGTTGTTGAGTTGATAAGTCAAGCGAAAACCGCACCCTGCGGCCGGGAGACGGCTGATCCGGGTGCGGTTCTTGTTGTTTGTCGGTGCGTTCAGATCTTGAAGTATCCGACGGACTGTGGATGACGTGCTCGTTGCGAAGCTAATTCAAATAAGCCTTCGGGTTGCACCTGTATGGGCGGCAAATATAGAGGAAGCAACCATAAAAACAAATATAAAAATCTGTTACTTGATAAGAACATATGTTCCTATTAAAATGGAGATGTAAGCCAATTTTATTCTCGAGAGGAGGATACCAAAATAGGCTTTAAGAGGTATTACAAAATTACTTGAGATAGGAAGGGTTTCCCACATCCCTGTCGAAAGAAACCAATTAAATTGGTTAGTAAGGAGGATGGGGAGATTGCCCACAAAACAAAAAAACTTTTATGCGTATCAATTCGATCTTCATTATCTTGAAGGAGATAGACAAGTTGATTCAATAAAGTGGGACCAGCGGATAGTTGGAGAAATATTTTCACATATTAACGACTTGCCGCTTCAACAGAAAACACAGAGGTTTCAAGACTCATGGCTGATGTATCTTGACCATTTTAGTGAGGAAACTGACTATTATTTCGGGAGGTTTGCTTATGCTGAATATGGAACAACTGGTGAATTAATTCATGCAGATAATTTAACTATTCGACCAAATCCGAAACACCTTCGTGAGGGTGAAACCCTCTACACATACTTCTGCATACGGAAAAGTGACGGGTTATTTTTGCTTCAAAGCCATGTTAAGCTTAACCGACCAAGAATTGAAGAGTATATTGAACATTTAGGTGCTGAAGTAATTACACGACATAATCTTACTTATATACAAATTTGTACTCTATTGAGTAATTCATTTTTTGACGACATTCAATCGTTGAATTCTGTCAATAGAATTTCTATTGAAGTTACCACGACACAATATGCTGCTGATGAAAACCCGGCCGTGCGTGAACTCCAAGAGGAGGCCACTATTGTCCAAGCTACCAGTGTCAAATTAGATTTTACGGCCAAATACCGTCGTAGTGGTTTGGCTGGAGCTGTCCCTTTTATACGTAGATACGTCGATAAGCCAGGTGTATCAAAAATTGTTGTAAAAGGTAAAATTGCTGGAGCAGAGAAAGTTATTCGAATGGATGAATCTCAAGAAAAATATAGACGAAGTGTAGACGTAGATCATACTGGACAACCAACAATGCGATCAGCGGAAGCTGTTTTAAGGGAGTTGTGCTTATCAAGACTTCCTCTAAAATGAGGAGAGAAAAAGATGAATAGGATTAGATCGTTCATAAGGGCTAATAATTTTCCTTGGGTTACCTTTAAAAGATATTGGAAGTATTCTTCTACTTCCGAACTACTAATGGATGTACTGTTTCCCTGTATTTTATCTATAATACTTTTAATTTTTACATCCTTGTCAGTTGACGACTTTAAACCGCTTATTGAAAAAGTTCAACAGATTAGCGGTCAAGTAATTGCAGCAGTAGCCATTCTAGCCGGTTTTAATATTGCTAGCATATCAATTTTAGCAACAATAACTGGTGGTCCTACAGAAACTCTTAGAAAAAAGCGTTCTGACGACGGTTCATTAAATCTTTATGAAATGCTCATATGTTTCTTTACATGGGCGGTAATAATTCAACTAATTGTTGTTTTACTCAGTATAATTTTTTATTACATCGGATTATTTATCCCTCGAAAATTTGAAAATTTGAAAGTTAATTGGTTTTCCTGGGTTTTTATAGGTGTTTGGTTAACTATTACAATTCATTCTATTTTTCTCTCTATAAGAAACATGAAGACATTATACCTCTATGTGACTTACAAAAAACCTAGTTCATCATAGTGAATTGTGTTTTTAATTGGGTAACTGGGTTGTACAAAGTAGATGAAAGTAGTAAACCTAGACTCTATGTATCGTAAAGATTGACTCCTAGAGCACTGCACCTTCTTCAACACCACTAGCTCGTAGCTTTGGCGGATGTATACAGCCGGAGCCTAAAAAAGGCTCCGGCCGGCGTTATTTCTTCTGCTTGTAAAACTCGTGGTACAGCTTCATGAGCGCACGCTTCTCGATCCGGGACACGTAGGAACGGCTGATGCCGAGCTCCTTCGCAATCTCCCGCTGCGTCCGCTCCTCGCCTCCGGCTTCCAGCCCGAACCGGCCGACGACGACTTCGCGCTCGCGCTCGTCGAGAATGTCCAGATTCTTGTGGATCTTCGACTTCTCGATCTTGAGCTGCACCTTGTCGACCACTTCGTCCGTGTCCGAGCCGAGGATATCGATCAGGGTGATCTCGTTGCCCTCCTTGTCCGTCCCGATCGGATCGTGAAGCGATACGTCCTTGCGCGTCTTCTTGAGCGAGCGGAGATGCATCAGGATCTCGTTCTCGATGCAGCGCGCGGCGAAAGTGGCGAGCTTCGTCCCCTTGCCGGGCTGGAAGCTTTCGATTGCCTTGATCAGCCCGATCGTGCCGATCGAGATCAAGTCTTCGAGGTCTTCGCCGGTGTTGTCGAATTTTTTGACGATGTGGGCCACCAGGCGCAGATTGTGTTCGATCAGCAAGTTTCGGGAATGCTGATTCCCTTCTGCCATCAGCTGGAGATGCTTCGCTTCTTCTTCCTCCTGCAGCGGCTGCGGGAAGGCGTTGTTCTTGACGTAGGAAACCAGCAGCGAGAGCTGTTTGATGAACAAAGCGATGGCAGCGAACAATCCAGGCATGAATAAGGCCACCCCCAAGATGATTTACCGGAACGGCCCGCACGCCTCCGGCGGCGGAAGACTGTTTTACAGTCTATGTGGGCAGCGGCCTATATGTGCTTGTATGACGAAATTTGCCAAGCAGTGTCAAGCCCCGTGCAGCAGTCAGCCATGATCGGCGGCAATCGAAATCCTCTATTGAACGATTTAATTTTCAATTAAAACCCGAGTAAACCGCTATGATAAAATACATTTAACCAACGAGACGACAACATCAAGCCAGATACGACCGATGGAGGGATGACGAATGGGCGGAACCCGAGTTCGACAGTAAATCGGCAATTTTAGGCACATGAAAAATAAAGAATCGCATAACAGCAAGGTTTTTGGGGACTGAAGATAGAAAAAAACGCAAAGTTTCATAGGCACACGTTTTGTTGATGTTTTCTTGTATTTATTGATGATATATGGTATTATATAGGCATGTATATACGACGCGTTTCTCGAAAAAACAAAAATGGATCCACCACCGCTTACCTTCAGCTTGCGCACAACGAGTGGGATCCCGTCGCGAAGCATGCCAAGGCGAAGGTCATCTACTCGTTCGGCCGCGAGGACGAAATCGATCGTTCCGTTCTGGAACGGTTGGTGCAGAGCATTGCCCGTTACCTGACTCCGGAAGCGGCGCTGCAGGCGCAAAACGCAATTGGCGAAACGGCGGAATTCTTGTTCCGGTCCAGCAAGCGCTTGGGCGGAGCCTGGCTCCTCCATCAGCTGTGGCAAAAGATCGGGTTGGACGCCATCCTCGAAAAATTGTTCAAGGATCGTAAATATCAATCGTCCATTGAGCGTCTGATCTTCGCTATGGTGGCCAACCGCGCCCTTAATC
>NZ_QEWA01000057.1:0-47935 GCF_003390775.1 Thermobacillus sp.
ACGAAATCGCAACGAAAGCAGGAAAAAAGCTTTCGGCTCTGATTCAACGTCAACTCCAGCAATGGATTGCAGCTTTGCCCAACTACATCAAGGCTTATCTGCCTATTTCATGCTGCGAAAGTTGAGTTATCAAATCGTGGGGACGTGACCGCATCCGATGCTGTTCAATTCCTATGTATTCATCTTCGCCTTCTTCCCGATTACGGTGGCGGGCTACTTCATCCTGTGCCGATTCCGGCTTACGTATGCCGCCAAAGTGTGGCTGGCGCTTTCATCGCTCGTCTTTTACGGTTGGTGGGACGTCCGTTACGTGCCGCTGATTCTCGCCTCGATCGCGTTCAACTATACCGTCGGCAGGCTGCTGATCGCGTCAATCGAACCGTCGTCCAGACTGCACAACCACCGGAAGAAACTGCTGACCGCAGGGATCGTCGGCGATATTTTGCTGCTTGGCTACTATAAATATGCGGACTTCTTCCTGGAAAATTTGAACGCCATCGCCGGAAGCAGCTTTCCGCTGCTGCACATCGTCCTTCCGCTCGGCATCAGTTTCTTCACGTTCACCCAGATCGCGTTCCTGGTCGATGCCTACAAGCAGAAGGCAAAAGAATACGACATCATCAATTACATTCTGTTCGTCACCTTCTATCCGCACCTGATCGCCGGTCCGATCCTGCACCACGGCGAAATGATGCCGCAGTTCGACCGCGTCCGGAACAAAGTGTGGAACTGGAGCAACGTCACCCGCGGCGGATTCATTTTCTGCATCGGCCTGTTCAAAAAGGTCGTCATCGCCGACACGTTCGCCGAATTCGCGAACGACGGCTTCGCCAGGGCGCACATGTTCATCGATTCCTGGGTGGCGGCGCTGTCGTACACGTTTCAGCTCTATTTTGACTTCAGCGGCTACACCGACATGGCGATCGGTATCGCGCTGTTCTTCAATATCCGGCTGCCGCAGAACTTCAATTCGCCGTACAAGGCGACGAGCATCCAGGATTTCTGGCGCCGCTGGCACATGACGCTGAGCCGGTTCCTGCGCGACTACATCTACATACCGCTCGGCGGCAACCGCAAGGGCAAGTTCCGGACCTATTTCAACAACATGGCCGTCTTCCTGATCGGCGGCTTCTGGCACGGCGCCGGCTGGACGTTCATCATGTGGGGCTTCCTCCACGGCCTGGCGCAGGTCATCCAGCGGATCTGGGGCGACTGGGGCCGCCCGCTGCCGCGCTGGCTCGCGTGGGGGATCACCTTCCTGTTCGTCAACGTGACCTGGGTGTTCTTCCGCGCCGAATCGTTCGATCAGGCGCTCCGGCTGCTCAAGGGAATGGCCGGCTTGAACGGCATCTCGTTCATTCATTTCGAAGTGTACTTTTATCCGATTCTGCTCATCGCCGTTTTCCTGCCGATCGTGCTGTTCACCCGCAACTCGTCGGAGCGGGAGCGCGATTTCCGTCCCGGCTGGAAAACCGGATTGGCGGCGGCTGCCATGTTCATTGTCTCGCTTTTCTTCCTTAACCGGATTTCCGAATTTCTCTACTTCAATTTCTAGAAAGGCGGCGTAATACGTGATGACACCGAACGATTCGATGCGTCCGCTGCCGCCGAGACACCGGGCGGCGAGACGACTCCGGAAGCGGTCCGCCATGCACAAGCGAACGATCGGCTGGTTCTTCCTGGGCTGCATGCTGTTTGCCTCGATGTTCATCCTGCTCGCTTGCGTCGTTGATCCGCTGCAGCTCTATCACAAGCCGTGGTTCTACAAACCGGTCTACACGACGGAGGAACGTTACCAGAACGCCGGGCTGGCGAAAAACTACGAGTACGAGACGATCATCATCGGCTCGTCGATGACCGAGAACTTCTTCCCGAGCAAGGTGGAAGAAGCGATCGGCGGCAAGACGATGAAGCTGTCGTTCCGCGGTTCATATGTCGACGAACAATACATGGCGGCCAAGCTCGCCCTCGGGACGGGGCAAGTGAAAACGGTGCTGTGGGGTCTCGACTATTTCGCGCTCAAAACGAATATCAACGAGGGGCAGAACGCGTTTCCGTACTATCTCTACGACCGCAATTTCCTGAACGACTACAAGTATTGGTTCAACTACACGCACTATGAACGCCTCATCAGGGGGCTTGTCCGCCAATACCGGACCGGCCATGTGCAGGGGCTTGAAGGGCTGTACAACTGGAACTTCTCGGTCAAGTTCGGGGAAGACGTGACGATCAGGCATTACCGGAAGGCGCTGACGGAAGAAGCGATTGCCGCCAAGGTCAACGAGGAAGATCCGCTGGAAGTGGTGCAGGGGAACTTCAACAAGTACGTGCTCTCGCTTATCGAAGCGCATCCGGACGTGAAGTTTCTGATCTATTACCCGCCGTACAGCATTCTTCGCCATGTCGTCTGGCGGGAGACGAATCCCGAGCGGTACGAGTATCAGCTCTTCATGAAGGAATGGATGTACGAGCAGTTCAGCCGCTTCCCGAACGTCGAAGTGTACGATTTCCAGACGGAAGCAGACTGGTCGTTCCATCTCGACTATTACAAGGACATGTCGCACCACCATCAGGATATCAACACCTGGATCGCGCAGGCGATCGGACGGCGGGATCCGAAGTATCTCGTCACGGCGGACAACGTTCGCGATTTCGTCGAGGAGCTGGACCGGCAGGTGGACGAAGCCACGGTGTCGGACGACGACCGGCTGTTCCGCGTCCGGGTCTTCCTGGACGACGGCGGCGGGCTCACCCCGATCTCGCTGGGCACCTTGATGATCGGGAACGGCGGAAACCTGCGCGTGCCGGCGAAAGGGCTGGCGGAGCTGCTCGGCGCAGAGCTCGAGTGGGAGCGGGAGACGAAGCACCTCCGGCTGACCGCCGGAGACCGGACTTTCGAGCTGACGGTCGGCGAGACGACGGCGCTGGCGGACGGCGAGACGATCGAACTGACCGATCCCGCGCAGCTCATCGGCGGCACAACCTTCGTGCCGCTCGCCGAAACCGCGGCGGCCTTCGGCTGGGAAGCGTCCCGGACGGACCTCGGCGACCGCGAGTTCGAAGTCTTGTTGAAAGCGCCGGGGCAAAGGTGAACACGAGAAAGTCCGGACGACTCCGCAACGCGTGCGGGTCTTCCGGACTTTCTCTGCCTACATGCGTCCCGCGCTCCCCTCGCCCGCCGCATCCGGCGCGAAAACCGCGTGACGCTGGCGGTATTCCAGCGCCGTAATGCCCTCGTGTTCCTTGAACACGCGGTTGAAATGCTTCACATTGTCGAAGCCGACGCGCTCGGCGATCTCGTACACCTTCGCGTCCGTATGGACGAGCAGTTCCTTCGCCTTCTCGATGCGCACCCTGCGCAGGTACGACACGAAGCTTTCCCCCGTATATTCCTTGAACAGCTGGCCGAAATACGCATAGTTGAGCGATACGTGGTTCGCCGCCATCGCCATGTTCAGGTCTTTCCAATAGTTCTCCCGGATATAGGCGACGGCGGCGCGCATTTCCTTGTGCTCGGCGTGCGCCGACCGGAGCGAGCGGATATAGTCCGACAGCAGGAGCAGCAGTTCCTCGACGTCGCGCCGGTAGTCCGCAAGCGACGCGTAATGGTCGAGGCTGCCGACGCGCCGATGCAGCTTCAGCACCTCCACCGATTCCTCGCCGAACGTGCGGAACACCTGGTCGAACACCTGCTCGTTCAGCGCCCGGCTGAGCGCCTCGATGTAGGCGACGCCGCCGTCCGGCGATTCCGGCAGCTCGAACAGGCGGCCGGCGAGCGCGGCCATCTCCTGGTCGCGGCCGGTGCCGAGCATGTTCGCGAGCTTGCGCACCTCGTCCATCGGCACGTCCGCCGCGAAGGCTCCGCAAGCGGGACTGGCCGTCAGCACCGCCGAACGGACGGGCGGCATGACGAGGCTCCGCTTGAGCGCCCGCTTCGCCTGCCGGTACCGCTCCGGCAGCCGCGCCGCGGAATCCTCACGCTCGCTGAGGCCGACATAGACCGGCGGCTCGCAGATGCGCGCGAGCTCCCCGGCCAGCATCTCCGCCAGGCCGGGATCGGGGGATGCGAAGACGAGCAGCCCGTCCCGGTCGACGGTCCAGATCGCTCGCATCCCCTCCGCCGCCCGCTGCTTCAGCCAATCCTCGGCTTTCGCCCGCCCGAGCGGGTCGCCGGCGGTCTTGAGCACGCCGACGGCGTAGTCCGGCCGAAGCAGCTCCGTCAGACCGGCCGCCTCCGCCCGCTGCATGACGACCGCTTCGTCCGCCGAATCGCCGACGAGCAGGTAGGCGAACACGCTGGCCGCCATATCCGTCCGGTACCGCTCGGCCTGCTGCCGCAGCTCTTCCGTCTGTTCGGCCCGGCGCAGCGCTTCCTCGACACGGTCCAGCGCCCGGTACAGCTCCTCGCGCACGATCGGCTTCAGCAGATACTCCTTCACGCCGTACTGGATCGCTTCGCGCGCGTAGGCGAAATCGTCATACCCGCTCAGGATGATGACGGCCGGTCGATGCCCCGCTTCCGCTGCCTCGCGGATCAGGGCGAAACCGTCCATCTCCGGCATCCGGATGTCCGTAATCAGAACGTCCGTTTTCCGCGCCCGGATGATGTCGAGCGCCTCCCTGCCGCTTTCCGCCGTCAGCGTCTCGTACCGGTCGGCGCATTCGCGGTCGATCATCGCTTTCAGGCCCAGCCGGATATTCCGTTCATCGTCGACGATGAGCAATGTCCGCATATCATTCCGCCCCTCCATTCTCAGTCCGCAGCGGCAGCCGCATGGTGACGCGCGTGTACCGGCCGGCTTCGCTTTCCACGGCCAGCCCGCATTCCGGCCCGTAATAGAGCCGGATGCGCTGCTGGACATTGAGCAGGCCGATGCCGCTGCCTGCCCCTTCCCTCGCCGGTCTGTCCGCCGGCATGGGCGCGCCGCTTCGCTCCAGCTTGCTGTTCAGCGCCGCGGTCTGCTCCGGCGTCATGCCCCGGCCGTCGTCCTCCACGATCAGCGCGAGCTTGCCCTGTTCCGCCCGGCACGCGATCCGGATCTCGAGGCCGCGCCCGCCGCCGTCCGCAAGCCCGTGCTTCACCGCGTTCTCCACGATCGGCTGCAGCGTCAGCTTCAGCATTTCAGAGCCCAGGAAGCGCTCCGGAATGTCGGTGATCAGCCGGATTTTCCGCTCGAACCGGATGTTCATGATCGCGATGTAGTTGGACACATGCGCCAGCTCGTCGCTGAGCTGCACGTATTCGCTCGTCCAGCGCAGATTGTAGCGCATAAGCCCCCCCAGCGAAGTCAGCGCGTCGGAGATTTCATACTGGCCTTCAATTTCCGCCAGCATCTTGATGTTTTCCAGCGTATTGTACAGAAAATGCGAATCGATCTGGTTCTTCAGCGTCCGCAGTTCCGCTTCCTTCGACGCCGCCTGCTTCTGGACGGCATCGGCAATCAGCTCGTTGATCTTCTTCAGCATCTTGCGAAAATGATGCGCCAGTTCGCCGACCTCGCCTCCGCCCCGCACCGGAATGTCGAACGCGAAATCGCCCTGCCGCACCTTTTTCATCGAATCGCGCAGAATGATCAGCCGCTTCAGAATGAGCTTCACCGAGAAATACGTGACCGTCGACAGGACGACGAGCAGGAAAACGATCGCCGTAATCAGCTTGTTCCGCGCTTCATTCATGTCGCGCAGCGCCTGCTCGAGCGAGACGACGTTGATCAGGTGCATGTCGAGCTGATCGAAATAAGCGGTCACCGCCAGCATCGGCCTGCCGTCCGCCTGAAACGGCACGCTCCGGATGCGGTCGGTGCCGGCCGCCGCCGCCAGCTCCTTCAGCTGCTCCTCCGTCACGCCCGCCTCGGCCAGCCACGGATTGTCACGGTTATAATAGAGATTCCCGTCCCGGTCGACCGCCGCCATCTGCGCCTGCCGCCCTTCGTAGCGGGTATAGATCGACGGAAAAAAATTGTACAGCCGCATATCGACTTCGAGCACGCCCGCGTGGACGCCGGAAATGTATTCAATCTCCCGGAGCAGCATCATCTTCGGAAGCTGCACCTTGTCGTCCGACGCGCCGCGCCGCACGAGCTCGTCGTCGTTCGGCGACACCTGCCACCAGATCTGGCCGTCCAGATCGTTCACGGTCTCGAACCAGGGCTCCCCGGAGATTCGCGATTCGTGCCAGAATACCGGATACAGTTCCCGCACGTTCTCGTTGTCCGAGAAAATGCGGATATGCCGGATCTTCGGGTTCGTGTTCTGCAGATGCGTCACGATCGAGACGAGGCTGTCCCGGATGTCCATCAGTTCCAGCGTCTCCGGCTCGCGGATGAGGCGGAGATAGTCCTCCACGTCCTTGTACGTGTACGTCAGTTCCGCCGCCCGCAGCATCGTCTCCATGTTGCTCTCGACGTTCGCGCGCTCCAGTTCCATGGCGGATTCGTTCTCCCGCCGCACCTTGTCGATGTAATCCGCGGACATGTCGCGGAACAGCAGCCAGGAGATGAGCAGGCTCGGAATGAGCAGGATGACGATGTACGTCATGATGAGCCGCTGCTGGATCGGCCATTGCTCCATTTTGTATGCGATTTCACGAAACCATCTGCCAAGCCGCCGTCTCATCGTGAGCCCACCTCGTCCCCGTCTTGCCTGCCCGCCGGACAAGCCGCAACCGTTGTATGCACCATTATAGACCGTTCCGGGCGCCAGGTCTTGAGCCCGCCTCCGGGCTTCCGGCAAAAAGCGGCAAGCCGCCGATAGCCGCCCCGTTAAGGGCGGCATCGGCGGGCTTCAAGCGGCAGGATTCGTCACTCGAGGAACTCGGCCAGCTTCTTGACATTCTCTTCGTATTTCATCTGACGGTAGGCCTGGAGCTTCTCCCAGCCGGCCTTTTCGCGCTCGGCGAGATAATCGTTCCAGATCTTGTCGAACTCGGCTTCGCTCTTCGCGAGCAGCAGCTTCGGCAGCGCCTTGCCGAACTCCTGGTCGATCTTCGTCTTCGCGATGCCTTCCTCGGAGTTGGCCGGCGGATCGAGCAGATCGAATTGGGAGAAGCTGTACGTTTTGCCCTTCGTCCAGTCTTCCATCTGCTTGAACGGCTCGACCGAAGGCGGCGCCCATTGCAGATTCATGTTCGTGTCCATCAGCATCCAGAACGTGAAGGAAGAACCGTACTGCTTGTCGAAGGCCGAGCGGTCGGTCTGGAGCAGCTCGAGCGCCTCGGGCAGGAACTGATCCTTGCCGTCGATCGTATCATAGGAGACGCCCTTCTCGCCGAGGTACAGGTCCTTCTGTCCTTCCTCGCTGATGAGGTAGGTGAGGAACTGGATGGCGCGCTCCTTGTCCTTCACGTCCTTCGAGATGAGTGTCAGCGTCCAGCCGGAGATTGACGGTCCGGACAGCGTCGGCGGATCGAGATTCGCGTTCGCCGGTCCGTCGACGGCGATGTACACCGAGTTCGGATCGTTCGCGTACAGCACGTTCTGCTGCGCCGCGAAGTCGCTGCGCTGATACAGCATCGCGAAGTAGCGGCCCTGGGCAATCTTCTCCTCCATCTGCGGACGTTTGTCGATGAAGATGTCCTTCGCGAGCAGGCCTTCCTCGTTCGCCTGGCGGAACACTTTCAGCCAGCGCACGTATTCCGGATCGGTCTGCCGGTCATACAGCTTGCCGTCCTTCTCGCGCGGAATCGCGAGGAAGTTCTGCAGGTAGTCCTGCAGCGAGTAGTTGCCGGTTTCGCCGAACTCGTGCAGTCCGATCGGGATCAGCGGCTGCCCGTTCACTTCCGGGAACATTTCCTTCGCCCTTCTCAGCGCGTCGAGGAACCCTTCCGGCGTCCGCATGTCCGGCTTGCCGAGCGCTTCGTACATGTCCTTGCGCACGACGAACGTCTGGTTCGACGTATAATGTTCGCCGTAGAGCTGGTAGTCCTTCGGCGACGACGACGCGTTTGGATAGCCGTACACGTTGCCGTCCGGCTGCGTGTACCACGACAGTTTCGCCGGGTCGGCGACCTTGAAGAAGTACGGGTCGTACTCTTCGGCCAGCTTGTTCAGCGGCAGGACGAGACCGCCTTCGATCATCCGCTTCACGCCGTCTTCATACCAGCCGAGCGTGATGAAGTCGGGCAGCTTGCCGGACGCGATCATCGCGTTCAGCTTCTCGTTCTCGTTGCCGGCCGGGACGATGAAGTTGATGTCCACGCCCGTCTTCCGCGTGACGTATTGGGACGTCGGATCTTCGCCCCATTTGCTCGGGAACCAGGCGAAGTTGATGTACCAGTCGAATGTGATCGGGTCGGTATTCGACTTCCAGCCCGGCTCGTCTCCAGACGGCTTCGCGTCGTTTCCGCCGCCGGCATCGCCGCCCGTATTCTGACTCTGCGAATTGCCGGTGTTCGACGTACCGCTTGAACCGCCGGCATCGTTGCTCTTGCCTCCGCCGGAACACGCGGCGGCCAGCGTCAGGATGAGCGCCAGGACGAGCGTCATGGCCATGAATCTCGTGCTCTGTTTCCGCATGAAGCGCATTACCCCTCTTTCTTGTGTCGTTGTTTATGGCATGAAGCCTGTTTCCAGGTCCGGAAACCCGTGTCACCCCTTGATCGAACCGATCATGAGGCCCTTCACGAAATATTTCTGCAGGAACGGATAGACGAACACGATCGGCAGCGTCGTCACGACCATCGTCGCAAGCTTGATCGACTGGCTCGTGACGGTCCGGTTGATGCCCGGCCCGACGCTGGCGACGATCTGGTTCGAGCTGCTCTGCGCGACGACCCGGTACAGGAACGTCTGGATCGGCTGCAGATCCGGATTGTTGATATAGATCATCCCGGTGAAGTAGTCGTTCCATTGCCAGACGCCGTGGAACAGCGCGATCGTCGCCACGACCGGCATCGACACCGGAATGATGATCCGGACGAAGATCGCCAGGTCGTTCGCGCCATCGATCCGTGCCGCTTCCTCCAGCCCGTCCGGGATTTCCCGGAAGAAGGCGAGGAAGATGATCAGATCGAAGAAGCTGAACAGCGACGGAATAATGTACACGGCGAACTTGTCAAGCAGGCCGAGATCGCGGATGAGCAGGAACGTCGGAATGAGCCCGCCGCCGAAAAACAGCGTCACCGTGCCCATCATCATGTAAAATTTCCGCCCGATCAGCTCCCGGCGCGAGAAGGCGTAGGCGACCATCGCCGTGAAGAACACGTGGCAGACGACGCCGATCACCGTCTTCGCGGCCGTGACCCCCATCGCGGTCATGATGCCCGCATTGGAGAAAACAGCTTCATAGTTGTCGAGGCTGAACTTGCGCGGCAGCCAGTAGATGCCGCCCCGCATGGCATCCTGTCCGTCATTCAGCGAATTGACGAGCACGTACCAGATCGGGTAGAGCGTCACGAAGCAGAGGACGAGCATGCCGATGACGTTCGCCGCGTCGAAGATCTTGTCGCCCGTTGACAGTTGTTTCCGGGTAAGCATGGGGACACACCTTCTTTCCTCACGGATGTCAGAACAGTCCGGTGCCGTTGATCCGCTTCGTCACGCTGTTGGCGGTAAGCAGCAGGATCAGGGCGACGATCGATTTCAGCAGGCCGAACGCCGTCGCGTACGAATACCGGCCCGACTGCAGCCCGACATGGTACACATACACGTCGATCACGTTGCTGGCGCTCTCGTTCAGCGAGTTGCGCAGGACGAGAATCTGGTCGAAGTTCGAGTTCAGCACGCCGCTGACGGCGAGAATGAACAGGATGGTGATCGTGCCGCTGATGCCGGGAATGGTGACGTAGCGCATTTTCTGGAACCGGTTCGCGCCGTCGATGGTTGCCGCTTCGTACAGTTCCGGCGATACGCCCGTGATCGCGGCCAGGTAGATGATCGCCGACCAGCCGAGCTCCTTCCAGATGTCCGAGGTGATGACGATCGTCCAGAACCAGGACGGCTCGGCGAGGAAGTAGATCGGCTCGTCCAGAATGCCGAGCGCCATCAGCAGCTTGTTGATGAGTCCCACATCCGCCAGCCATGTCGCCAGGATGCCGCCGAGGATGACCCAGGACAGGAAGTGCGGCAGATAGGAGATCGTCTGCACCGCTTTCTTGAGCCTGAGCGAACGAAGCTCGTTCAGCAGGAGCGCGAACAGGATCGGCAGCGGGAAGCCGACCGCCAGCCGGATCAGGCTGATGCCGAGCGTGTTGCGGAGCACGCGCGGCAGCTCGTCATCCTCGAGCACGTCCCGGAAATGTTCCAGGCCGACCCACGGCGATTCGGCGATCGAACGGATGATGTCGTAATCCTTGAACGCGATGATGATGCCGTACATCGGGATGTAGTTGAAGATGAACATCCACGCCGCTCCGGCCAGCGCCATGAGCTGCAAATACCGCTGGGCGGCCAGCTTGCGCAGCAGCTTGACGAATTGCTGCCGGCGCGTCAAGGATGCTCGCTGAAGGTTAGCCTCAAGCTCCATGTCCAATCGCGAATCCCTCCCGAGTGCGGCCGCGCCCGCCGGGAGTCGGCATTTCGCCGGGCGGGGCCGTACAACCATTTTAAAGCGGCGGTCCGCGGGAGATAAGGTTGCTTTTTTTCAAACGGGTTGCAAGATTATAGGTCGGATTATGACGGTATCTTCCGTTCGTCCGATCCACTATAATCACAACAAGGACATCTTTTCCATGCGGAATACGGGAGGAGCATGCGCCAATGGAGACGATTCACATCGCGGGAGTGGAGAAGCCGGTTTCGCGGCTGATCAAGGGAACCGACTATTTCCGGCACAGCGATTACGAGACGGCGGCCGCCAATCTCGACGCATTCCTGGCGATCGGCGGCAACACGGTCGATACCGCGCGCATCTACTGCGGCGGCGAGAGCGAGGAAGTGCTCGGGCGGTACATGGAGGAGCGGAAGGCGCGTGACCGCTTCGTCATCCTGACGAAAGGCGCGCATCACGATGAGCGCGGCCCCCGGGTCAACCGGGAAGCGATCCGGGAAGATCTGCTCACCAGCCTGGAGAAGCTCAGGACCGATCATGTGGAATTGTACGCCTTGCACCGGGACGATCCGAACGTGCCGGTCGGGGAAATCATCGAAGCGCTCAACGAGCATATCGAAGCGGGCCGGATCGGGGCGATCGGCGGCTCCAACTGGACGTGGCAGCGGCTTCGGGAAGCCAACGCCTGGGCGGAGGCGCACGGACTCGTCGGGTTCGCGTTCAGCAGCCCCAACCTCAGCCTGGCCAAGGCGAACGAGCCGTTCTGGCCCGGCTGCGTTTCGGCCGATCGGGAGACGCTCCGGTGGCATGAGGAAGCGCAGATGCCGCTCCTGTCCTGGTCGTCGCTCGCGCGCGGCTTCTTCTCGGGCCGATTCTCGCCCGATGTGAAGGATGATCCGGACATCGTCCGGGTGTTCTACAGCGACGCGAACTGGGAGCGGCTGCGCCGGGCGGAGCAGCTCGCGCGCGAGAAAGGCGCGTCGGTCGTGCAGATCGCGCTGGCCTGGGTACTGAACCAGCCGTTCCCGACCTGCGCCCTGATCGGTGCCCGCAACGCGGAGGAGCTGCGCTCCTGCCGCGAGGGCATGGACATCAAGCTGACGCGGGAAGAGCTGGACTGGCTCGATCTGGCCGCGGAGGAGCGGTGACTGGCCGGCCGGATGCAGCATAAGGTTGGACGGGAGCGGCGGCTTGCTGCAAGCGGGCGGCGGGGACGTGCATACATGCTTGCAGGCCGCGTCCGGCGAGCAATAAGCGAAGATTTTTCTTCTATTTCGGGGAATCCGGGAATTTTCGCCGGAATAGCGGAAATCTCTTCGCTTATCCGCGCTCGCCGCTCACGTCGCCCCCGCAGCCGGGACGGCCGCGGCCTTGACGGCGGCAGCCTTGCCGCGCATGGCGCGGAAGAACTCCGGATCATCCTCGGCCAACGCAACCCAGGCGTCCACACACCTTGGATCGAACTGCCTGCCGCTCTCCTTCATGATGATCCTGATCGCATCTTCATGGCTCATCGCGGCCCGATAGGCGCGCGAGGAAGTCAGCGCGTCATAGACGTCCGCCACCGCGGCGATCCGCGCCAGCATCGGAATCGCTTCGCCCTTCAGCCGGTCCGGGTAGCCCGTTCCGTCCCATCGTTCGTGATGCGAGCGGATGATCTCCAGCTCCTCGGTCATGAAGCCGAGCTGTTTGCACAGATTGTATCCGTAGACGGGATGCAGCTCGATGACGGCCCGTTCCTCCGGCGTCAATTTACCGGGCTTGTTCAGAATTTCGTCGGGAATGAACAGCTTGCCGACATCGTGCACGATGCCGCCCTGCGCCAGCGCCCGCAGCATCCGCGGCTGCACGCCCATATGTTCGGCGAGCCGCAGCGCGTACATCGCCACCCGGTAGTTGTGCACCGCCGTGTAGGCGTCCTTGTCCTCGGTCTGCGTAATGAGCGACCGGACGCCCGGCGAGATGGACGATTCGATCAGCCCACGGGGATCGGGGCGGAACAGCGTCTTGAACAATCCCGCGACGGACGGCTGCCCGATATATTGCACCATGACGCCCCCGACCATGATGAGCATCGACCCGAACAGAGTGAAATGATACAACCACCAGCTCGCTTCCCACACGGTTCCGTACACCATGATGATGATCGAGACGATCAGCAGGCCGGAGCTGCAGACGATGCCGAGATGAATCGGAAAGCGGGTCATGACATACAGCTTGCGGTAACGGTACATGGCGAACAGGCAGAAGGCCGCCGTAAGCGCGCAGGGCACCCAGGGAGGCGTGACGGGATGGGGAAACTGCCGTTCCATGCGCCCGGCATTGGCGACGGCCAGCAGGATGCCGAGCGCGAGGACGGCGCTCCATGCCGGCAAGAGCGCGCGCTGGAGACGCGACAGCCAGCGCACGAAGGCCAGGTCGGTCGGCATTGCCGACAGGAACACCCAGGCCGAAGCGATGACGACGCTGAGGCTTCCCGCCAGGGCGGGCAATGCGCGGCCTTCGGACACGATGAACCCCGGCGTCGACAGGCCGTGCAGCATGAACAGTCCCGCCAGGGAAATAAACCCGACGGACAGGAAGGTGACGTTCACGTTGCGCAGCTTGATTCCGGCCACCCCGACGGCTATCGACACCAGCATCGCCAGCAGCGACACGATGGATACGATGTAGAAGTGGCCGACCGGGTGCTCCAGCTTCGCATGCCGGTGCGAAAATTCGTTAATCACGAAGAAGGCGCCGAGCGAAATGCCGATCAGCAGCCCCGGCGCAAGCCAGGACCACAATTTCGCGCGCATGGAACCCCTCCCCAGTCGATCAACAAGGAAATATTTCCAATATCCTGTCAATTACTTTCAGTATAATGACTTCCGGCGCGCCGATAAATATAAAAGATCACATCGCACAAGAAAACGCCGCCCGTCCTCCGTCAACGGAGGCGAGCGGCGACGATTGCCGATCATTCGAAATAAAAATCCAAAGCGCCGATGCGTTCGCCTTTTTCATCCTTGATCAAGATCGTGTACGTTGCTTGTGGCGTGAGCGCTTCTTCCAGCAGGAAGTTGAGTTTTTGCAGATCCCGGGCATAGAACGCTCTCTGCCTCACCCGATCGTGGTGGACTGCGCCTGCTGCCGGGAATGGCGGTGCAGCTCGGCATAATACCCGTTCTTGGCGAGCAGCGACTCGTGATTGCCTTCCTCAACGATGTGTCCGGCGCGCATGACGATGATGCGGTCGGCGTGCCGGATGGTCGACAGCCGGTGCGCGATGACCAGCGTCGTCCGTCCCTGCGCGACGCGGTCCAGCGCCTGCTGCACGAGCCGTTCCGTATGCGAGTCCAGGTTGGCGGTCGCTTCGTCGAGTATGAGGATTTTCGGCTGAAAAACAATGACGCGCGCAAACGAAATCAGCTGCCGCTCGCCGGCCGACAGACCGCTTCCCCGCTCCGACAGCCGCGTGTCATAGCCGTCCGCAAGCCGCATGATCATCTCGTCCGCTCCGACGAACCGGCACGCCTCAATCACCCGCTCCCGGCTGATCTCTTCCCGGAACAGGCGGACGTTGTCGATGATCGTCCCCGAATAGAGGAACGGTTCCTGCTGCACGAGCCCGACGATCCGGTGCAGGGTATCGAGCGGCAGCCGCCGGATGTCGACGCCGTCGATCTCCACGCTCCCCTGATTCACGTCGTAGAAACGGGCGAGCAGACTGACGAGCGAGCTTTTGCCTGCTCCGGTCACGCCGACGATGCCGATGAACTCGCCGGGCCGGATATGCAGGTCCAGGCCGTGCAACACCTCCTGGCCGTCGACGTACGAGAACCGGATCCGGTTGAAATCGATTCGGCCGCGCACGTCCTCCCTGTCGAGCTTGGCCGCCGTCTCCGGTGCGGGATCGCGCACCTCGGGCTCGACGGAGAAAATCCGCCACAGCCGCTCCATCGACACCATCGTCGACTGCAGCGTGTTCCATTGCTGGGTCAGCGCGTTGATCGGCTGGAAGAACTGCCGGATGTACGTGATGAACGCGTAGAGCACCCCGAATTCGAACTTCTGGTGCAGCACGGCGTAGCCGCCGAGCCAGACGGCCGCCGCCACCGCGGCGTTGCCTAGCAGGTCGAAGGAGCGGTTGAACAGGATCGTCGCGCGCACTTCGCGCAGATTTTCCCGAAGATAGGTCCGGTTCGATTCGGTGAACCGCCGGTTCTGCTCCTCCTCCTGATGGAACGCCTGGATCAGGCTCATGCCGGACAGGTTCTCCGCGGTGAACGCGATCAGCCGCGACAGCTGCGCCCGCGAGCGGTGATACGCGCTGCGCAGCATGCGGCGGAACAGCAGCGCGATGGCCCCGATGACCGGGATCAGGATCAGCGCCCAGACCGCCAGCGCGGCGTCCAGCCAGAACATGAAGCCGATGATCATGAGGATCATCAGGCCGTCCCGGACGAGGCTGAGCAGCACCTGGGTGAAAAACTGGTTGATCGTCTCCGTGTCGCTCGATTCGTTCGTCACCAGGCTGCCGATCGGGTGCCGGTCGAAGAACGACATCGACTGGTTCGTGATGTGGCGGAACAGGTCTTTGCGCAGCTGCGCGACGATGCCCTGGCCCGCCCGCTGGAGCAGATTGCTCTGCAGATAGGAGAAAACGAATCCGACAACCGCGAGCAGTCCGTACGCCGCCCCGAGCCCTGCAAGCACGGGAATGCCGGACGAGCCGAGCGGGATCGTGTCGTCGATCGCCGTCTTGACGATGACCGGCTGCAGCAGATCGGCCGCGATCGCCAGGAACGTGCACAGGAAGCCGAGCAGGAACTTCCGGCGGTGCGGCCGCGCGTAGTCGAGCAGCGCCCGGATCGCCCGCCGGCGGTGCAGCGTCGGCTGCGGCGGCTCGCCGGACTGACGCGCGCCGTCTGGCCGCGCCCTCGCAGCCGGTCCGTCGGATCGCCGATCGCCGCCCGGTCGCGCCGCCGGCCCGCCGGGCCGCGTGCTTTCGGCCTGCACCGGATTTCGGCGTTTCTCGTCAGCCATGGACGACCGCCTCCTCTCCCTGCAGCCGGGCCATCGCCGCGTAATGGCCGCCCATACGCATCAGCTCGCGGTGCGTCCCCCGCTCGACGATCCGTCCGCCGTCCATGACGACGATCAGGTCCGCATGCATGACCGCGCTGATCCGGTGGGCGATCATCAGCGTCGTCTTGCCGCGGCGGGTCTTCCGCAAGTTGTGCAGGATGCGCGATTCGGTCACGGTGTCGACCGCGCTGACGCTGTCGTCCAGAATGAGGATCGGCGCCTCCTTGATCAGCCCGCGGGCGAGGCTGGTCCGCTGCCGCTGGCCGCCGGACAGCGTGAGGCCCCGCTCCCCGAGCTTCGTGTCGAAGCCGTCCGGGAACCCTGCAATATTGTCGTAAATGTCCGCCAGCCGCGCCGCGTCCTCGATCCGCTCCCGCGATTCGGCGCGGTTGTGGAACGCGATGTTGTCCGCGATCGTCGTGCTGAACAGGAAGCCGTCCTGCGGCACGTATCCGATGACGGTGCGCAGACTCTCGAGCGTCGCCTCGCGGATGTCCTGCCCGGCGAGAAAAATGCTCCCGCGCGGCGGGTCGTAGACGCGCAGCAGCAGCTTGACGAGCGTCGTCTTGCCGCTGCCGGTCCGGCCGACGATGCCGACCGTCATCCCCGGCCTTACGTCCAGCGTAATGTCCGACAGCGCCGGCCGACCGGCGCCCGGATAGGTGAAGGTCAGGCCGCGGATCTCGATGGCCGCGGCGTTCTTCGGCAGCGGCCGGGCGCCTTCCGCGTCGGCGATGTTCGGCCGGATCGCGAGCAGCCGGTTCAGCCGCTCGAGCGAGGCGCGGGCGCGCTGCACCATGTTGATCACGTTGCCGATCTGCTGCAGCGGGTTCGCGATCATGCGCAGATACAGCGTCAGCTCGACGAAATGGCCGAGCGACAGCCTGCCCTGCAGCACGAGCACGCCGCCCCAGACAAACGCCACCACGAGCGCCATGGCGCCGGCCAGCGGCAGCGACGCCTGGAACTTGCCGCTGAGCCTCACGAGCTTGTACTGGTTCTCGCGGATCCGGTCGACTGTCTCCCCGAACCGCGACCGCGCGACGTCTTCCGCGGCGAACGTCTTCGTCACCTTGATGCCGCCGAACTGCTCCTCCGCCGATTCGGTCATCGCCGCCAGCGATTCCTGCACCTTGAGCGACTGATTGCGGATGCGCGGGCCGAACCAGACGACGAGGAACGGAATGGCGCCGAGCGGCAGGATGCTGACGGCCAGCACATGCAGCGGAATGCCGCTCAGCAGCATGATGGTTACGGAGGAACACAGCAGCACGACGGCGTTCGTCAACTGGTTGAGGCCGTTGGCGATCGACTCCCGCACCGTCGTCACGTCGTTCATCACGTAGCTGAGCAGTTTTCCGATGCCGTTCTTCGAGAACCAGGCTTCGCTTAAGCCCGTGAAATGCCGGAACAGCTTCTGGCGCGTCGCAAACTCGAAATAGCGGCCGAGCCGATGGTTGATGTACTGGCCGACGCCGAACAGGACGCAGTAGCCGGCGCCGATCGCGAGCAGCTCCAGGCTGCTGCGGCGCACCGCTTCGGCGGTCAGGCCGGCCGCTTCCACCTGATCGGCGAAGTCGCCGAGCACGGCCGGATACAGCGCATGGACCATGTTCGCCAGCGTGATGGAGAGCGCCGCCAGCAAATAGTAGAACCAATACTTTCGGATCTGCGCGATGATTAGCCCAGGTTTACCCAACCGGATGCTCACCTGCTTTCTGCCGGCTGCCGCTCCGGCTTTTCGACAAGGAAGAAAATCAGCGTCTGCGTGAACGCCGCTCCGAACAGGACGACCGGCAGCTGCGCGGACTCGAGGTCGCCCGCGAACGCGAGCAGCGCCACGATGGACAGGACGCGGCCGGCGTTCAGGAACGTCTCCCGCATGACGACGGCTTCGTTGCGAAGCTGGCCTTTCAGCGGCAGCAGCGCGATTTGGCGATAGTAATAGTTCGACAAGGTATTGTGCATCAGCGGATTGCTGAGCGAGAACAGGATCATGAATACGGCGACGGTCCAGAACGTGAAATCGATGAACAAGAAAGCGGCGCCCAGGGTGACGCCGACCGACGAAAGCAGGACGTACAACTTTCCGAGATTCTCGCGGGCGAAGCGCGAGATGATGAAGCTGGACAGGATGACGAGCCCGGAGAAAAAGATCGTCAAATAGCCGACCCAATCCTCCCGCCCGACCGTGTTGTACAGCATGATGTTCGGCAAAAACAGCGTGATGCCCTGGAACAGCCCCCACAGGAAGAACGCGAGTAGCGCCTTCAGCCAGTCAGGCTGCCGGCGCAGCGCCAGCGGCACGAGATTCATGTAGAACGCCTTGTGGCGCAGGCCGGACGGCCGGATGCGCAGGCTGATCAGCGCCGCGGCGACGAACAGGACGAGCGACAGCGAGAACGTGACCAGGTAGCCCGTAAGCCCTTCCATAATCCCGATGATCGTGCCGGCGACCGCCGGACCAGCCAGCCCCGCCAGATTGAAGAAAGTCGTGTTGAGCCCGAGGAACCGGATCCGGTTCGCGCCGGTGGACACGTCGTACATCAGGACGAGATAGGCCGTCCAGTACATGCCGGAAGCGAAGCCGTTGAACAATCCGAACCATACGTAGTACTTGACCACGGCCGTGCCGGCGAGGATGACCAGCAGGTAGAACACCGCCGTCAGCACGATGCCGATCCGGTACGTGACGAGCCGGTCGGTCCGCTTCGCGAGCCAGGCTCCGGCCAGAAAGCCGACGGGGGTCAGCAGGAACACGATGATGTTGTAGATGCCGTTGACGGCAAGATCCTCGGTCAGACGCCACAGATACAGGTTCAGGAACAGGCCCGCCATCGAAGCGCCGAACTGGAACAAGCTGTGAATGCCGATCGTCAGGACCGCTTCGGCTGACAGGCGCCGGCTCGGATCGATGGTGCTTCCCGCCCGCGCAAGCGCCTTCATCCGGGACCATAAGCCCATGCTGCTTTCCCCTTCCGGTGCCATTGTCCGGTAATGCCGCTTGCCCCCTATTGTAGACCCCCCCGCCGTGAAAGCAAACGGAACAAGGCCGGCTCTGGCGCGTTCTCGCGTCATACCGGCCCGTTATCCCGCATTATCCGCCGCTTTTCAGCCAATTGAGCACGTCATCCAGCGTCTCGACCGGCACGATGGTCAGGTCCGGCGCGCCCCGGCGCGCCTCTTCCTCCTGTCCCGCCGGCACGAAGAAGACGTCCGCGCCCGTCCGGCTGACCGCGTACGCCTTCTGCCGGACGCCGCCGACCGGACCGATGACGCCGCCCGGGCCGATCGTGCCGGTGCCCGCGACGTGCAGTCCCCCGGTGACGCCGCCCGGCGTCCATTGGTCAAGCAGCGCGAGCGCCAGCATCGCCCCGTGCGACGGGCCGCCCTCGTGCATGAAATACCGCCGGTAGGCGATGCCGTCCGGCACATCCGGGTCGAGCGCGTTCTCGACGATGATGCCGAACACCGCCCGCTCCGGCTCGTCTTCCGCCGGCCGCGTCGCCGCCGTGACGACCGTCTCGGTCCCGCCCCGCAGCACGGTGAGCCCGGCCGGCTCGCCCGGCGCAATCTGCCGCATCGCCTCGGTCAGCTCGGCGATGGACTGGACGGCGCGGCCGTTCACCGCCGTGATGATGTCGCCCGCATGCAGCGCGCCCGCGGCCGGGCTGTCCTTCAGCACGGCGGTGATGCGCGCGCCCCGCATGCGGATGCCTTCGCCGCGGCCCGCCCGCTCCCCGGCGATGGCGGCGCCCGCGGCTTCCGCATCGAGCTTCAGGCTGCGGACGAGCTCGTCGTATTCGGCGAGCGGCATGCCGAGACCCTCGATCGGCTCGAATTCGTAGTGGGGGAAAAGCTTCGCGTACAGCCGGTCGGCGAGGAAGGCCGGCCGGCCGATGACGAGCACGCCGTCGATCCGTCCCTTCGGCTCGCCGTCCGCGGCGCGGGCGTACCGGCTGACGTCGAACGTCAGGCCGGGGGTGGTCACGATCTCGCCCGTCGGCCAGAACAGCAAGGCCAGCAGGGCAAGCATGACCCCGAAGGCGCGCAGCGTGCGCGCCGGCACGCGGCGGCCCCGCCGACGCCGCTCGGCGCACGCCAGGTCGGTAAGCGCCGCGAGCCACGAAAGCCCGAGCGCGCCGAGCGCCGTGAACATGCGCGCCGGTTCCAGGCTGATCAAGAAGACGGCCGCGCAGGCGGCCGAGCCGAGGACGGCGGCTGCCGCGGGCGGAATCAGCGCCCGCGCATGAACGCCGTCCGCGAGCCCTTCCGCAAGGCGGAAGGCCGCTGCCGCCGCCCAGAGCGCCGGCGGCAGCGCGAGCGCGTACACGAGCGCGTCGAGCGCTTCGATCCAGCGCATGCCGCCGGGCAGCGGCAAGGGGTCGGGCAGCCACACGAGCTGCCCGAGGACGCAGAGCACGAGCGCCGCCGCCATGCCCGCCGCATGCAGCCGCTCCGCCCGGCCGGGCCGCGCCTTCCCGCGGCTCCGCATCACGGCGCGTCCGTCCCGAGTTCGGCGAGCCGCGGCATCCCCGCCTGGGCGCCGAATGTCATGACGGAACGCGACGCCGCGCGCACGGCGAACGCGCAGCACGCATCCAGCGGCCGTCCGGCCGCAAGCGCACAGGCGAACGCGGCGCCCGCCGCGTCTCCGGCACCCGTCGTGTCGACGACGGGCTTCGGCATCCGGTCCGCCGACACGACGACATCCATGTTCAGGCTTCCGACAACGGCAACGGCCGGGGCAGCGTCCTGTTTCTCCATGCCAGATCGCTCCGTTTCCGCAGATTCTCGCCTCTATTGTATCACGGACTTCTCTTGGCCGCCCGCGTTGCGCTATGATGTTATGGTGAAGAGATAGGGGGATCCTGAAATGAATGAGCGCGTACGTGAGGCGCTGCGCAGTCCGTTCGCGGTGTTCACGGTACTGCTGACCATCAAGTTCTACATGGCATCAAGCGTCGTCTTCGACGGTTCCGTCTGGAACCCGCTGATCACCTCGCTGCCTTCGGTATGGGCGGCTTTCGCGCTGATCGAGCTGCTGACGGACAAACGCAAGACACTCGCCTATGCGATCGTCGATCTCATTTATACCTGCGTCTATTTCGCCGTCATCATGTATTACAAATATTTCGGCATCATCGTCACCTACCACGCCTTTTCGCAGATCGGACAAGTCAAGGAAGTGAAGGGAAGCGTTTTTCAACTGATGCATCCCTACTTCCTGCTCATCTTCGCCGATCTCGTCATCATGGCGCTGCTCGCCGCAAGGCACCGCGGATTCCGGCGCTGGGCGTCGCGGCCGCGGCCGAGCCGCGCGTACCGCATGGGAGCGGCCGTCCTGTTCCTCGTCATGTTCGTCATCTGCGCCCTGCAGGTCGTGCCGAACCGGGGCATCGTGAACGAGCTTGCGCGGGCCGAGCGGATGGGCATCATCAACTATGAGGTCGACATCATGCTGACGTCGAGGCGCGAAGCGCTGCATGAACCCTCCGTCGTCACGCCGGCCGCCGTGCGGGAAGTGAAGCGGCTTCCGCAGACGGGCGTACCGGCGTACTGGAGTGCAGCGGGCGGGCGGCATGTGATTTTCGTCCAGCTCGAAGCGTTCCAGACGATTCTGCTCGACCTGGAAGTGGACGGCGTCGAAGTCACGCCGGTCCTCAACCGGCTCAAGGAGGAAGGGGTCTATTTCCCCCGGTTCTTCCAGCAGGTCGGCGCGGGCAACACATCCGACGCCGAGTACACGGCGAACACATCCCTGCTGACACCGCCGGCCGGCGCCGCTTCCGAGACATACGGCGACAAGGCGCTGCCGAGCCTCCCGAAGCTGCTGCATGCGCGGGGATACGAGACAGTCACGTTCCACACGAATGATGTGAAATTCTGGCACCGCAACGCGTTGTACCCCGCCCTCGGCTTCGACCGGTACTACGACCAGCAGTTCTTCCGGGATGAAGACTTTGTCCACTTCGGCTCTTCCGACGAGGTGCTGTACCGGAAGAGCGTCGCCGAACTCAAGGCTCTGGCGGACGAAGGGCAGAAGGTGTATGCGAATCTCATCTCGATGTCCGCGCATCATCCGTTCAATCTGCCCGCCCACAAGGACACGTTCGATCTGCCCGAGCGGTTCCGCGGCACGTTCGTCGGTGACTATCTGCGCTCGCAGCACTATGCGGACAAGGCGCTCGGCCTGTTCATAGAGGAAATGAAAGCGGCGGGACTGTGGGAGAACAGTCTGATCGTCATTTACGGCGACCATATGGGCATGCCCGTCTACTCGCTGACGAAGGAAGACCGGTCGCTGCTGAAAGAGCTGCTCGGCAGAACGTACGGCTATTACGACATGCTGCGCGTGCCGCTTCTGATCGTCGCGCCGGGCGCGCTCGAACCGCAGACGATCGAGGCCGTCGGCGGCCACACCGACATCATGCCGACCGTCGCGAACCTGGCCGGCGTCCGGCTCGACGGCAGTGTCGTCTTCGGCCAGGATCTGCTCAATTACCGCAGCAACCTGCTGCCGATCCGCTATTATCTGCCCACGGGATCGTTCATCAATGACCATGCCATCTTCGTGCCCGGCGAAGGGTTCGGGGACGGCACGGTGTATCCGCTGGACGGCGGCAAACCGGTCGGCGCGGACAGCGTCGGAGCGGACGGCGCGCCGCTTGTGACCGAGGACGAGTACCGGCGCGCGCTCGACCTGTTCCGCATGTCGCACAGTTACATTTCGCAGCTGCCTGAAAGGCCGAAGGAAGGCGGGCGGCAATCGAGCTGACGTTGAGTCAAGAGGCTGCCCGACGGATCGGGCGGCCTTTTTTTTTTTTGCTTGGGTTGCGTTCCGCCGATCCCTTTTCCCGCCATCCCCATCCATCCCCTTCGCTCAGGCGCCCGCCTTCGCCATTCCGCCCCCGGGTGGGGCAAAACCCCGACCCCGGTCCAGACCCGAAAACCGCCGCGGGACCGTTACGGTCATCTTTCGCCGAACGCTACAATAAGATCAACAAGGGATCATTCAGGCGACCGAAGGATCGGCGCATCGGGCGCCGGCCCGTTCAGGAAAGGAGAAACGTTCATGCGGAAACTTTATCGATCCAGGACGGACCACAGGCTGACCGGTCTGTGCGGCGGCATCGCGGCGTGGCTGGGCATCGATTCGACCATCGTCCGCCTCATTGCCGTCATTGCGGCGGTATGCAGTTTCGGCACCATGATGCTGATCTATATCCTGTGCAGCCTGGTCATCCCGTCCGAGCCGCGCATGCACCACTTTGATCCGTACCTCGACCACCGGTATCGCTGACGGCCGCTGGTCCGCCCATTTTCCACATCCATAACCGATTTGCGAAAGGAGCACAAACGATGAGCAACCTCTGGAAACGACTCGCCGACGTCGCAAAAGCTACGGCCCATGAAGCGCTGGACAGACTGGAAGACCCCGTCATGATGCTGAATCACTACATCCGCGAGATGGAAGAGGAGCTGGACGACGCGCAGGAAGCGCTGCTCAGCCAGCGGGCGGTCGAACGGACCGCGCTGCTCCGTCACCAGGAATACCTCCGGATCGCCGCTGAACTGGAGACGCGCGCATCCGAAGCGTTGGCCGCCGGCCGGGAAGCCGAAGCGAGAGCGGCCCTTGCGGATAAGCTGGCCTTCGAGCAGAAGGCGGTGCAATATCTGACCTGGCATGAGGAAGCCGGCGAGCGCGCCGCCGAACTGGAAGCGAAGATCGAGCAGGCGAAGGCGGAACTGGCCCGGCTGCGCGAGAAGCGCCTCGAACTGACCGCACGGGCGGAGAAGGCGGCTGCAGCGGGCGCCAAGACCGGCCATTGGGGTTTCGGCATCAAGGCGATCGACGGCATCTCCGAAATCGGGCGTGCCGCGGCGCGCGGGTTCGAGCGGATTGAGGAGAAGATTTTGCAGTGGGAGGCGGAAAATGAGTCGCGCAAAGCCCGCGGCGGATACTGGAACCCTCCCGCACCGCACACCGTCGACGCCGCGCAGGTCGACGAGCAGCTCGAAGCGCTTCGCCGCAAGCAGTCGACCGCCAATTGACAGCAATCCGGGATGGAAGGCTTCGCGCCATGGCGCGGGGCCTTCCGTGCCGTTCCGCAGCCTCCGCCGCACAGGGATTCGTGAAAGCCATGTCGTGCACATTCGCGCCATATTTGCCGGGAAGAGCGGGAACGGCTTGGTTTGGTGCATATCTGCACCAAATAATTCGGGTATTGGCGTGAGAGGCTTGATCTGGTGCATTTCTGCACCAAATTTTCCGGGAACCGGCATGAACGGCCTGATCTGGTGCACATTTGCACTACGTTCGCAAGAAGCGCTCTGCATCGCTTGATTTTGGTGCAAATATGCACCACCTTGAGCGCATCCTTCGGCAGACCGACCATCGAATCCATCCCCCGTCCATCTTGACATCCCGGCCCGTTCAACCTTATAGTGGAGATCAAATAACCAACTTTGGATATCCAACTTCAAGACAGGAGCATGCCGCTGTGAATGTAACGAATCTGATCGTGCTCGGCTTTCTCCGCATGCGGCCGATGCACGGCTATGAAATTCAGCAGTTGATTCAGCAGAGCCGCATGGACGACTGGGTGAATCTGCTCTCCGGTTCCATCTACTATGCGCTGGGCAAGCTGGAACAGGACGGCTTGATCCGCACCGAGGCGGAAGTGCGGAACGGCAACCGGCTGCGCAAGATTTACGCCATTACGGAAGACGGCGAGGCGCAATTCCGGGAGATGGTCCGCGAAGCGTTGACGCTCAGCCCCCACTCGATGAAATCCGATCTGGCGCTCGGGCTCGCCTGGATCGACGCCGTACCGCGGGAAGAGGCGATCCGGCTGCTCAAGCAGAACCTGGAACAAGTGGAGCGGACACGGGAGCAATGGCTCGTAGGCCGGGAGATCAAAGGCAGCTACGGTCTGTCGCCGATCGTCATGGCCGCCTTCGACAACGCCATCGGCGTGCTGGAACTGGACATCGCCTATTTGAAACGTCTGATCGCGCTGCTGCAGGAGGAAAAGACGGACTGATCTCCGGACCCGGGACTGCGGTCGGCAACTGCCGCGAACGCCCGGCTGCCGCATGCCCGCATGGCGCATACCGAATACCGCACATGCCCGATTACCGCGCATGCCCAGGCATCGCGTATGCCGCGCGGCTCCCGCTCGTCCAAATATCCAACATTGGTTATATAACATTGGCTAAACCGTCGTCGACGGCATCAGCCTCTCCGTGAACGCGGGCGAAGTGCTGGCCGTCATCGGCCCGAACGGCGCGGGGAAATCAACGACGCTTGATCTGATCCTCCGCCTTCGCACGCCCGATGAGGGAACCGTGGAATATGCGGAATCGCATCTCCGTCGCCGCATCGGCGTCCAGTTGCAGTATGGAGCAACTGTATCTCCGGCTGACGGCGGGTTGAACCACGAAACCTTTTCATGAAGGAGGAACTGCTCCATGTTCACCGTTTTTCGCACGCTGCTGATCGGCCAGTTCCGGGATGCGCATACGCTGTTCTGGACCATTCTGCTCCCGTTCGCGCTGCTGATCGGCCTCGGTCTCTGGTTCGATGAGCCCGGTTGCGCCGAACGGCTGCTCACCGTCAAACCGACGATTCCCGGGCTTGCGCTGATGCTGTTTGCCCTGCTTCTCGGCTCTGTCTGCTTCACGGCCGTCGGATTCATCACCGGCAATCTGGCGCGGAACGAAAGCGACACCAGCATGATCTCGAACCTGGTCTGCCTGCCGATGCTGTTCGCAAGCGAAGCGTTCTACTCGCTCGAACATGCCCCGCAATGGGTCAAAATCGCAAGCCTCCTCCATCCGTTCTCGCATTTCGTCGACCTGCTGTCCGCGGCGGTGCACGGAAGCCGGCAGGCCGACACCTGGACCTCTGCCGCGGCGCTCGCCGGATTCACGGCCGTCTGTCTGGCCGTCGCGGCCGCCACATTCCGATGGGATCAAGAAGGCGTCCGTTGCCGTTTTTTGGTGAAAGATTGAAAAACAGTCCGGGGTGATGGATAATGGAGACGGATCGAACGTCTTAAGATGCGCCATCCGGAACGATCCGTACCGAGACCGGAAACCGGCCGGACCCGCAACGATTCGTCGCCGGCTGACGGTCATCTTGTTACGGGAGACTGCAGTTGAATGGTGAATCTTCGGGACGATTTCCGGCTCTATAAACTTGCATATCAGCACGATCGAATCGGCAAAGCGTTCGTTGACCGTCAAGGGCGGCTGTCGGATGCCAATCCCGCCTTGTGCGGCATGCTCAGGCTCGGGCCGGAAGAGCTTGCCGGGCGCACCGTGCCGGACCTGTTCCCGGATCTGCCGTGGCGCGAGCCTCTGGAACCGCTGTCGGCCAAATGCCGGTATGAACCGCCCGCCGGAGAACCACGGTGGCTGCACGTCCACCTTGCGCTTCTGGATGACGGAGAAGGAGACGGCGGAGGGAGTCCTGCGGCCGGCATCCTGCAAGTGGAAGATTTGTCCGCCGCCGTTCATCTGGAAGAGGAGATCCGGAGGCTGAAGCGGGATGCGGACACGCTGAGCAGGGCGGAGCACATGCTCCAATCGGAGAAGCTCGCCGCCGCGGGCCAGCTTGCCGCCGGCATTGCGCACGAGATCCGCAATCCGCTGACTTCGCTGAAGGGGTTTCTGCAGCTGCTCAAATCGGGTTCGTCTTCGGCAGCCAAGCGCGACGCCTATTTCACCATCATGCTGGAGGAATTGGGACGGATCGAGCAAATTCTCGGCGAACTGCTCGTGCTCTCCCGCCCCAGCTCCGTGCAATACGCCAAGACCCGCATCGCGCAATTGATCCGCCATGTCGTGTTGCTGCTGCAGCCCCAGGCCGTCATGCGCGGCGTCGAGATCGCGGTGCGCGCGATATCGGAGACGGCCTATATCTATTGCGACGAGAATCAGATCAAGCAGGTGCTCATCAACATCGTGAAGAACGGCATTGAAGCGATGGAAAACGGCGGCACGCTCTCGATCGAGGCCGCCGCGGATCAGGAGACCGCCGCAATCCGGATTGCCGACCAGGGAATCGGCATCCCTCCGGACAAGCTGGACCGGCTGGGCAGTCCGTTCTTCACGACGAAGGAGAACGGCACGGGCCTCGGACTGACGGTCTGCTACAGAATCATGCGGAACCACGGCGGGCGGATCGAGGTGGAAAGCCGGCAAGGCGAAGGCACGACGTTTACCCTCTACCTGCCGGTCGAAGGCCGTCCGCCGGACATATCCAGAGACGACCCGGCGTGATCGTCTCTGCATCCGCGTGAAACCTGCGGCCGGTGACATCGTAGAATTGCCAGAGGTGAACCGACAGATGGATCTGAAGACAGCGTACGAACGGCTCGGACTTCCCGAAGACGCAACACGCGAAATGGTGGAGAAACGCTACGACATGCTGCTGCGTCAGGAACGGCGCCGCATCCGGGCAGGCGGCGGGGAAAGCCCCGAATTTGCGGAGATTACGCGCGCCTACCGTTTCATCCTGGAGCAGGAAGAGAAGCAGGTCGTCTCGGAGCTGACCGAGCAGCAATACGGCAAGTACAAACAGTTCGCCGGACTGGCCGAGAAAATCGACCACTTCTTCAGCTACTACAAATGGCACACGCTCGGCGCCATTCTGCTCATCGGAGTCATCATATACGGGATCAACGCCTATATCGAGCACAAGGAAGAACAGGCCCGTCTTGCCGCGCTGCCGCCCATCGATGTGTACGGTATGATGCTTGGTCAGTTTTTTGTCCCGGACGGCAGCGCGGACACGGAAAACCTTGAAGCCGCCATGCTCGGCCATTTTCCGGACTGGAAGCGCGTGGAGCTGGAATTGCTCACGTTCTCCCTGGAAGCGCGCAGCGAACTGGACATCGCGATGCTCCAGAAGGCGTCGGTGCTGCTCGCCACGGAGAAGCCGGACATTTACATTCTGGACAGCGAGACTTATCCCTGGCTCGCGCAGACCGGCATTCTGATGGAACTCGACGAATTGGCGGCCGGCAGATTCTCTTCCCTGCTCCCGGAAGACGCCGCCGTCAAGGCGTTCGGCGGCGAGGAGAACGGCGAGCATGTTTACGGCATCGATCTGACGGACAGCCCGCTGATCGGCGAACTGCCGCTCCACAAGGACCGCTTCATCGTCGGCATCCGGCGCGACGCCGAGCGCGCCGACAATGCGCTTCATCTGATCGAAACCTATCTGCAGTCGATACCATGACGGACATATGCGGAAGGCTCCCTCTGCCCGCATCGGGCGAAGGGAGCCTTCTTCGCATTACCCGGTCCGCACCGCCCGGCTCTTCCGCCATCTGAACGCCAGCCGGATGAGCGGCGGCGCGGCCATCAGCACGAACAGCAGCCGGAACAACTGGTAGGCGGTGACCTGCGCTTCATCCGCCCCCAGCACGATCGCGGTCACGGCCATCTCCCCGAGACCGCCGGGCGCGAGCGCAAGGAACCACGTCACGATCGAGTCTCCTTCGAAAGCCGACCACAACCGGGCGGCCAGCGCCGTCAGGACGATGAGCAGGACGGCGAAAAGCAGCGAGAGCGGTCCGAATCTTCGGTTCGTGAGCAGGATGCGCAGCTGCACCCGGCAGCCGATGAAGATGCCGATGGCGAGCTGGGCGGCGGCGATGAGCGGCTGGGGAGCGGCCGGCCACGGCAATCCGGCGGCGGCCGCCGCTCCGACGATCAGCACCGGCCCGAGAAACTCGCCCGCCGGCAGACGGAGCCGCCGCCCGAGCCACGCGGCCAGCGGCACGAGCGGCAGCGCGGCGTATCCGGCCCAGGACGGCAGGCCGGCCAAGGCGCCGGAAGCGGCCGCTCCCCCGCCGGCCGCCGCTGCGCCCGATGCGCCCGCGGAATCGCCGGCGAACCACGCCGCCAGGAACGGCACCGTATACAACACGACAACGAGCCGTGACGTCTGCATGATCGCGACGTTGCCCGCATTCGCGCCCCGCATCTCGTCCGCGAGCAGCACCATCTGCGTCAGTCCGCCCGGCATGCTGCCGAGCACGCCGTCCTGGATGCTCAGGCCGGTCAGCTTCGCGAACGCGAGTCCGATCATCGTGCTGACGGCCGTCCACAGTCCCGCCGCCAGCACCATGAACGGCAGCTCCCGGGCGATCGTCAGCGCCGCGCCGAGCGTCATCGTGCAGCCGAGCACATAGGCGACGACCACGACGCCGGCATCGCCGAGCAGGCGCGGCCACGCCGCCAGCCCGGGCCTGACTGTGTTCAGCGTCATCACACCGAACGCGGCGCCCAGTATCCACGGCAAAGGCAGTCCGAGCGCCGCGAACATTCCGCCTCCCGCCGCCCCGGCGGCGAATGTCGTCAATACTCTCACATAAGTTCGTTCCACATTGCACGCCTCCCGGATGTCCCCGACTCCATTATGACACCGGAACCGTTTTCCCGCCAACAAACCGGAAGCCGGACGCCATCCGCGCCCGGCTTCCGCAACGCCATGCCTTTCACCTGATGAACATTTAACCTTGTTGACTGTTAATGGCGCTGACCGTCAGCCCGTCCAGATCCGCCGGCGCGCCGTCCGCGCGTGCAATACGCACCGTGCGTTGCTCGCCCGGCAGCAGGTCGAAATAGTTGTCGCTGAACCGGAGATTTCCGGCCGGAAGCTCCAGCTTCACCATGCGGGCGAGCCCGCCTTCGGCCGTCACGACGACTTCGCCGTCCGCCTCCGTCTTCGCGGCGCGGACCGATGCCTTCGGCAGCGCGAGATCCTTGTGGTCGCGGAGGAAATAGCCGTTCGCCGGGGCGTCGAACCCTTCCGCCGTAAGGCGCACATAGACCTGCTCGGGCCGGCCGCCCATCAAGGCCTCCGGCTCGGCCAGCTCGCCGATCTTCACCGCGCCGTTGGCCGGCACATCCGCCTGCCACTCGCGCTCGCCGAGCAAAGTGCCGGAGAAATCGTACACGGACAGCCGCACCTTGCCCCTCAGCGTGCCGAGCGTGTCGTTCACAACCCATATTTTCAGCGGATCGCCCGGTTCGTGGTCGATCGAGAGCAGCACCGGATGATAGAACGTCTTCGCGTAGTAGTACGCCGCCTTCGGCAGCAGCTCGTAGTCGATGATCGACCAGCTCGTCCCCGGCCAGCTGTCACCCAGCTGCCAGATGAGCGAGCCGCTCGTCCGGTGCTTGTTCCGCCGATAATGCTCGATGCCGTACTTCAAGCCTTCGGCCTGCGTCAGCATGGAGAAGTTCATGTACTCCTCGATGTCCTTCGGAATGCCGGTGTAGCCTTCCATCAGCAGGATGCCTTTCTGATGGGCGGTGTCCTTGTTCCGGTACGCCATCTCGACGCTGCCCCAGTAGAACTGGTCGGCCGGGATCCATTTCTGCAGGGTGTACCGGTTCGCCGAGGCGTGCATGCCGAACTCGCTGCTGAACAGGGCGAAGTCTTTTTTGTAGTTCTTGAAGCTGACGCCCTGCACGCTGTAATCGAGAATCGGCGGCTCGCCGAACTTGCGCGGATAGACCGAGCCGTGCCAGACCTGCCAATTATGGCGGTCGCCCTCGTCCGGGTCGTTGGCGTCGTTGCCTCCGTACGGCGAAGACGGCCAGTACGGCCGGCTCGGGTCGAGCTGCTCCAGCACGTCCGGAATCAGCTCGTGGTAGATCGTCTCGCCGTAGAACGGGCAGTCGATGTCGCCGCCCGACGTCTTCATGTCGACCAGCCAGTCGATCTCGTTGTTGCCGCACCAGAGCGCGAGCGACGCGTGGTTGCGCAGCCGGCGCACATTGTACTCGACTTCGCGACGGACGTTGTCCATGAAGTTCTTGTTGAAATCCGGGAACAGCGCGTTCGCGAAGCAGAAGTCCTGCCAGACGAGCACGCCGCGCCGGTCGCATTCGTCGTAGAACACGTCTTTCTCGTAAATGCCGCCGGCCCATACCCGCAGCATGTTCTGATGGGACGACACCGCGAGGTCGATCAGGTCGCGGTACCGCTGATCCGGGATGGAACCGATATAATGGTCCGCCGGAATCCAGTTCGTCCCCTTGGCGAACAGCTTCACGCCGTTCAGCTTGAACGCGAAGGCGTTGTTGCCAGCGTCGTCCTTCAGCATGAGTTCGATCGTGCGGATGCCGAACGACGTCTCGTACCGGTCGGTCTCCTCGCCGTCCACGAGCAGCTTCGCTTCAAGCCGGTACAGATACGGCTCGCCGAGATCGTGGGTCCACCACAGATGCGGATTCGCCACGCGAAGTTCCGCAGCGCCCTTGCCGCCTTCGAGGGCGATCGTGCCGGCTGCCGCGGCGCGGCCTTCCCGGTCGATCAGCGACACTTCACAGGTCAGGCGGCGATCCCGGAAGCCGCGGAACGCGGACGCTTCGGCGTCGACCCGCACGACGGCCGCGCCGCCATCAATGGAGACGGTCCGGGCATAGACGCTGTCCAGCCTGGCAATCCGCTTCTTCTCGAGCCGCACCTTGCCCCAGATGCCCGTCGTCACCATGCGCGGACCCCAGTCCCAGCCGAAGTTCATCGCCGCTTTGCGGATCCAGGGGCGCTCCTTCGTATAGGACGACCATTGGAACTGCTCTTTGTCCTTGTTGTGCAGCGATACGGGGTCGAATTTGACCGCGATCGTGTTCTTGCCGCTCATCAGGACACGGGTGACGTCGAACGTGAACGCGGTCAGCATGTTGTCCGTGCTGCCGATCTCGCGTCCGTTCAGGAACACCGTCGCGAACGTGTCGAGCCCTTCGAACGTCAGCTCGTAGCGCGTGCCGGGTTCTTCCGTCTTGGCGTACTCGAACTGCGTCCGGTACCACCATTCTTTCTGCTCGATCCAGCGGCTCTTCTGATCGTTGTGGCCGTAATACGGATGGTCGATGATGCCGCGCTCGATAAGCGTCGTGTGGACGTCGCCCGGCACGGCGGCCGTCATCCAGAACCGATCGTCCAGACCGGGCGAGGCGATGTCCTGCGGGCGGACTTGTCCGACATCGAAGCCGTGCAGGCGCCATAACGATTTCAGTTCCATCTCTTGATGCGCTCCTTCCGTGTTCGTCCGATGGCCGTCCGTTCTTCGGGCGCGGGCCGGCCTGGAACGGTCTTCTCCATTATAGCACAGCCGGGCGGTGGGGTTGCACGGGGAGTGGAAGGAGATCGATTCCGCTTAAGATGTATCCATTAGCGCTGGCTTCAATCCGCCATCCTAGCGGAACTGAGAGACCTTATCTTGTCAAATATGCATCCTAACCGATAACTAAACTAACGGAACTGCGCCGCCAGGTTCAAGTCTTCTCGCACGATCGCAGAATCGTTATAATCGCCGATTCGCTGAGACGGATACGGATAATTCGCGTCGTACGCACCGTTTAGGGTCATGAACAGATCGAAAGAAGCCGGGGCGGCCGTGACTGCTTCGCTTCGGATCCACGCCCGCAACTCGTCGTCGCGCGGATCCGGTTCGTCGCGATAGACCTGGTGATGAACTTCAAGCGTATTGCGCGCCAGGAAATCCATGGCGGCCTCGCTGGTGTCCCCGACGATGAAGGACATCAGCGCCCAGGCCAACTCCTGCTGGTTGGAACTTGCCGGGATGGCAAGCCCGGTCAGAAGCGATGTGTTCCATCGTTCGCCAGACGGCGAAACCGGTAAGGGAACCATCCGGTAGTCGCCCGCATCGGAGCGGATAACATGATGCATCTCGGTGGCGCGCACCATTCCCAGGGAAGCCACCCGATTCGGGAAAAGCAACGCTCCGCTTACGAAGTGTCCGGGCATCATGCGGGCATACTGGACGAAAGCCTCGACGGTCTCGCCGCTGTCCAGATAAACTTCGATGTCCTGATAATCAGGTGACGTGTACACGCCTCCGAGTCCGCGGATGATGGGCTCCGCCGAGTTGAAATCGATCGGAATGCGACAGACAAGCCCGCTTCCGCCAGCCGATTCGCAGCGGATGCGAATTCCTCCAGCGGCCATCCTTCCCGGGGTTCGGGCAGGCCAAGCTGTGCAAAAGCCAGCCGATCGTAGTAGACCATCATCGGATCGCTTCGAACCGGCAATAGATAAGGTATGCCGTCGATCTCGGCCTGTTCGATCACTTTCGCGTAATCGCCGTCCCATCGCGGCTTATTCTCCTGAATGCGGCTCTCCAGGCTGGACAGACGTCCGTTTCCGGCGAGCCGCGCTTCATGAATGTTCATCTCGATGATGTCATACCCGTCCGGATCGTCCAGCGCCTCCCGGACGGCGGTCGGCTTCGCAGAAAGGGAAGGGAAGTCCGTCACTTCAATCTGTACATTCGGGTTTTGCTCCATGAAAGCCTTTATCCGGTCGTGGATCGGATAAGGCTTGTTTCCGGCCGGATAAGGCGTCGATTGGAAGGAATATCCGCCGAACAGTGCGACCCGCAGCGTGCCGCTGTAGGACGTTTCCGTTGCATCCGGCTGCACTATGCCGGACTGGCAGGCGGCCAATAACAGCATCGCAGCGAAGAGAGCGGCCGCCGTCTTCATGCGTACGCTCATACGAACAACTCCTTCCCAAAATTCCCCCAGCTCAAGCCGCCGCGCCAACGTTACGGCGCAGACAACGCCTCCGCATGCGCCTGCAGTTCCTGCGCCCACAAGGCAAGATCGGACTTTGCCGCCTCGGCATTCGTATAGCCGTACAATTGCTGAAGCGGCCGCTGCGGCGCCAGCCCTTCCCGGTTGCCGTCATACCAGACCAAATCGAACGCGGCGGGCGGAGCGAACGTGATCTCGTGCCGCATCCAGCGTTTCGTATCCTCGAACACCTGCGGCGCTTCCTGCCCGTTGCGGAAATTGAGCGTGCGGCCGAACTTCTCCAACGTATACAGGACGACGTTGTCCAGCGCTTCGTCGCTGCTTTCCCCGAGCACATACCGCATATATTCCCAGGCCAGTTCATGCTGGCGGGAATCCTTCAGGATCGCAAGTCCGGTCATAAGCGCGTTGTTGTATCGCTTGCCGTCCGGCGCATCGGGCAGCGGCGCGGCGGAATACCGTCCGAGCGTGCTGCTGGTGCTCGACGCCCGCTCGACGCGGAGCACCGTTTCGACCGGGCCGGAAGGAGCCTGTCCGTCTCCAGATGCAGCCTGCAGCAGTTCCGCATAGCGGACGAACGCCTGCACCGACGCTTCACTGTCGAACACTCCGGTTATCCGGCCGTCCGCGCTCATAAATTGCCCGCCGAGCCCGTTGATGAACGGTTCCATCGCATTCAGCGTCAACGCATGCCCGACCCCATGACCGGCTTGGGTCAACTGCTGGCCGGCCGCCGCGAAATCAACCAGCGTCCATCCTTCCTCCGGCAGCGGCACCCCGTTCGACGCCAGCACATTCGTCTCGTAGAACACCAGCAACGGGTCGCTTGTCAGCGGCAGCAGGATCGAGTCGCCGTCCACCTTCGCAAGCTCGATCACGTTCATGTAATCGCCCTGCCAGCGTACCGCTTCTGCTTCGATCCGCTGCGCCAGACTTTCGATGCGATCCCGCACGAGACGGGCTTCGAACACGGTCAGTTCGAGAATATCCGGCATAAGCCCCGGATCCGCCAGAATCTGCTCGAAATTCCGGTCGTACGCCACGTTGACGAACTCGATTTCCACGCCCGGATATTGTTCCATGAACATCTTCGACCGTTCCTGCAGCGTCTGATTGGCCCAGCCGTCAGCGCCCGCCGGATACGGGTCGCGGGCCCATCGCTCGCCATGCAGCCCGACCCGCAGCGTGCCGGTATAAGTCGGTTCCTCTGCATTCGGCTGTACAGGCAAGGCGGACTGGCAGGCAGCCAGCAGAAGCGCTGTTGCGGCAATCAGGATATACGTTCTTAACATTGTAATACCCCCGCGGTAGATTTTGTCGTTCTACTTGATCTGCTATATTTGCAGATCCCGCACCCTCATATTAGGCCTCCTTCCCTCTCAATACTGGATGAATCTATACTTAATAGTTAGTTTATACTATGATTCCATTGCAAACAACGAGAACCGTATTTTCTCTTTTTGTTATTTATATGGTTTTTTCCGCAAATAAACTGTGGTTAATACGCAATTACATTTTCACCATAATCACAAAATGTAAGCGGTAACAAAATAATCGGTGTATTGTATGATTGTTCTTGGTTACGACAATTCAATTATTCGTGAAAAAGGGGGATTTTCATGGTCTCCATATACATCACGCTGGTCTTATCAGGCATCTTGATCATTTCCTCGATATCCAAGTTTGTTTCGCGAAAAAACTTCCAAAAAACACTGTTCGAAATCGGCGTGAAACGAAACCAAATTAAAATTTTGGGCTGGTTGGTTCCCGCCTTAGAACTTATTCTCGGTCTTTTTCTTATTATTCCTCCAGTGCAGATGGTCGGACAAGTTGCGGTACTTCTTTTGTTCATCGCGTTTGCTGCAGTCGTCAGCAGAGCCGTTTACCAGAAAAAACAACCCGATTGCAACTGCTTCGGTAATCTTTTGCCCGAGAAAATGGGCGTTTCCACGTTAATTCGTCTGGTCGTTTTGATCGGGATGATCCTTTACTTGCTGATTGTCGAATCAATAACAATTGACACTATCCCTGCTCAGCAACTTGTATACCAAGCGTTTACATCAATAGGCTATATCGTGATTTACATTTTGACATCCAGTATTGTGAAACACTCCGTCACAAAACAAACGGGCTGACAAGGTGAGTTTTCAATGGAATCTGTAGAATTCATTTCCCATTTCGTACTATGGTCGGTTGTGTTGCTGCTCGTACTATCCTACTTGAATTCACCGGCAATGAAACCAAAAGAACAAGTGCTGCAATTACAGAGTTACGGGCTGCCCGTCAAAGATCAGTTTCCAGAACTTCAAATTCGATCCATGAACAATCGTTGGCTGAGGGAGGAACTCGATTCCGGCAAGCCCGCCATCATGCTCTTCACATCTGCCGGATGCAGCGTATGCAACGCAATATATCCTGTAGTCTCGGGGTTTGCAGAGAATCATGACGTGAATTTGCTGCTGTTCGTCGAAGGCAATACAGATGCCATTACCACCAAAATCACAGAACACGCCATACGCGTCCCGGTCTTCCATGCTGATCAAGAGACGCTCACTCATACGAAAGTGAACATCTTTCCATTCGCATACTATGTCTCCCGTGACGGAACCATCTGTGCAAAAGGAGGGATCCCTACAGGTGAGATGCTGGATCTCTTATTGTTCGAAGGCTCTTATATGGAACGAATGTTGTCAGAGGCAAGCTGATGTGCTCGTAAACGACGTTTTTTGAAAGGAGGTGAATATGAATGTGCACCGGCGGAACGTGGTATTGCAGCGGCACGTGCTATGCGAATAATTCCTACAAGCAACTCAGAGTCTCTATCGATAGCACCGGCCGCATCTGCAATCAATCTTGCGATTGTTGACAACACCGGCTATTTTGCACGAAGAGACTAGAAGTCGGATTCGGCTTCTAGTCTCTTCACATAATCATCCATTCATCTCATACCGGGAGGACTCATGATCCAATTGCTACTCTGGCATCACAGGAAGTTCGATCGAGAACCTGACTCATTCGAGCATGAACAGGATGCATACTTGCCATGATTCGAACACGTAAAGTCTTCACAACTCTCGCCAAGTCAATTGCGCTTGCCATGCGTACCGCCCCTGTCGTGTGCTTATCTTTGCTGATTTTCAAGTTTGTTGCTGCAGTGCTTCCGACTTTGCAGATCGATCTGACGAAAGAACTGACGAACAGTGTCGCGTCCTTATTGAACCAAGCGGGCAACATGCGAGACTGTATAACCGTGCTTGTTGTCATCTTTATTATCGGCATTTTTGCGGTTTTAATAGAACTGTTGAACCAATATATAACCTTATTGCTCCAGCAGAAGACCGGCTATCGAATGGAAGGAATGCTGGCTGAGAAAACCGTCTTGTTCCCCGTTATTCGATTCGATGATTCACAATTCTACGATCAGCTTCAAAGAGCAAGATCAACGATTACATTCAGCGGCCAACGGGTGATCGATTTTCTGTTTTCTGCCGGTCAGTCTCTTGTGACATTGATTTCGTTCATTGTGCTGATTGGTCAATTTGATACGCTATTAACCGTGGCCATCATTTTGTATATGATCCCGTCGCTATGGGTCAACATGAAGATTGGAAAATGGAAATTTTGGCTGCTCCGTCTCCAAACGCCTTTCACCCGCCGCATGCAATATTTGTTCGACTTATTGACCAACCGATCATCTGCAAAAGAATTGCGTATTTATAACCTTGGCCAAACGCTGTTGAAAGAGTGGAGCGCCATCTATTGGAACAATGCTGCGGAACAAAAAAAGGTTGAACGCAGATCGTTTAAAGCCCGCTCCGCCGTCGAAAGCATTCAAAGTTTGCTGGGGATGTTGTTTACGATTTATTCAATATTTGTTTGTATAAACGGAAATCTGACAGTCGGTCATTTTGTTGCAATCTATCAAATTCTGGTTTCTACACAGAGCCAATTAAAGAAGTTGGCGTTTGAACTTTCATCCTTGTACGAAGACGCGTTGATGATGAATGAATTTTTCCTGTTCATGGACACCAACGAAGAAGGACAGAACAGCGAAATTGCTGCCGCGTTGCAGGCCTTCAAAGGCCCAATTACAAAAGGAATTACCGTGAACAACTTGTCATTCCGTTATCCTAACCGTTCGGAATACACCCTTAAGAATATATCGCTGCATATTAAACCGAACCAAACTGTAGCAATTGTCGGCGAAAACGGAGCAGGAAAAAGCACGCTCGTAAATTGCCTGATCGGACTGTATTCGTCATACTCTGGCAAGATTGAATATGACGGAGTAGATTTAAAGAATATAGACAAATCGGCGTTATATCGAAACATCGCTGCCGTATTTCAAGACTTTCTCCGTTTATATAATACTCCAAGGGAAAACATCGGGTATGGCGATATCGGGCGCTTGTCGGACCAAACTGCACTTGAAATGGCGGCTGCACGTTCTGGGGCATCAGAAGTCATCTCGTCCCTCCCCGATGGGTTTGATACGCGGCTTGGACCCGAATTCGAAGGCGGCACGGAATTGTCAGTAGGACAATGGCAGAAGCTGGCTCTCGGACGCGCATTTTTCAAAGAGAGTGAAATCATCGTACTGGATGAACCTACAGCTTCAATGGATCCGATAGCGGAACAATCTCTGTACAAAAGATTTGCCGAGTTGTCTGAGGGCAAAATCACGCTGTTGATTTCTCATAGGCTGGGCAGTTGTAAAATCGCAGATCACATTCTCGTGTTGAAAGACGGAGAACTAGTCGAACAAGGGACCCATGACGAACTTCTCAAGTTAGAGGGAGAGTATTCCCGCATGTATCATGCGCAAGCGGACTGGTATACTTAAATGGGCGAACGGGAGCCGTTCATGCTTCCTCTTCGCCCTTACGTTTATTCCATTATATTCTTAGGGAGCAGCTTGACTTCCCGAGCTTTGTTGATCATGTCTTTGCGAGTTGTCACATTGAATTTTTTGTATAAATTGGACACCAGATTTTCGATTGATCGCTGGCTGATATACATTTGATTGGCCATTTCTTTATAGGTATATCCGAGAGCAATATATTTGAGTACTTCCTCTTCGCGTTCCGAAATCTCTTCGCATTTTACGCCATCTTGATGTTCGATATAAGTTACTGTCCTTCTCAGTTCCCTGATCAGATGAATCGGGACGCAGGATTGACCCTCAATAGCAGCGATGATACCATTGGCCATCTGCTCTGAACTGCTGGTCTTGCTGAGAAATCCAACCGCTCCAGCTTTAATCATTCGATTAAAATAGGGCGACGGATCTTCGTTAGTGAAAATCAAGATTTTGGAGTTGGGGTTGCAACTGCATAATTTATTGATCGCATTCACAATATTGGGATAAAATAGATCCAACAACACACAATGGTAAAAGTGTTCTTTCATTTCCCGCACCGCTTGATAGAGTTCTGTTACTCCGCAAACACGGAATCGCCCTTCCTTCTCTTGCTCGAGAAGCCGTTTCGTACCTTCAACGATTGCAGGGAATTTGTCGATTACCAGTACTGAATAAACACGCAGTTTCTTCTCATCGGCTACTCGGCTTAGACTTTCCATCGGTACCAAATCCCTCCTCAGCAATTTGTTTTCCCAAATGTTTCCCCTTTCCCTATGGTTGCTTTTACCCATAGTCGAGGATGAATGAGAATATACGTTTCTCGCCCCCCTATTTGTTGATTATATTTCCATGTATTCTTTATACATCTTATATTTTCCTCTTTTTTGCATTTTCTCAACTTGAATGAATTAGTTATTTCTATTCCTGCGCATCCCATATGCCAGCGGACAGAACCAAAGAAAAAGGCGAACAGGAGTGTCGCACTCCTCTTCGCCCTTCCTTGCATTCATTCAATTCTAACGCAGCAGCGCGGCCTGACGTCCTTCATGGTCAGACGACGCAGCTCATAATCCGCGCCTCATGCGGCCGAAGCCCGAGCTTCCCCGCCCGCAGCAGCTTGTCCGCATCGGCATAATTGCCGAGCACCAGCTGCATCGTCTTTCCGGCGTACGGCTCCGGCAGCTCGAATGCGCCGGGCGCGTCGCTGTGGTTCAGCACGACGATCCACGCCGTATCGCCAAGCTTCCGGACATAAGCGTACACATGCGGATCGTCCCCGCTGATATCCTCGAAATCACCGTACACCATGACCGGATGTTCCTTGCGCAGGGCGATCAACTTCCGGTAATAGTGCAGCACCGAATCCGGATCGGCCTCCGCCTCTTCCACGTTGATCGCGGTATGGTTCGGATTCGGACGGATCCACGGCTCGCCGGCCGAAAAGCCGGCGTTCCGTCCGGCGTTCCACTGCATCGGCGTGCGCGAGTTGTCGCGGCTGAGCGGCTGCAGTTCGCGCAGCACCTCTTCCGGGCTGCGGCCCCGGCCGACTTCTTCTTCGTAGCGGCTCTTCATCATGACGTCCTGGTAATCGTCAATGGACGCGAACCGGACGCCGGTCATGCCGAGCTCTTCCCCCTGATAAACGTAAGGGATGCCCGGCAGCGTATGAATCATCGTGGCGAGCAGCTTGGCCGACTGCACGCGATACTCCCGGTCGTTCCCGTAGCGCGTCACCTGCCGCGTATGGTCGTGATTGTTCAGGAACTGTCCCATCACGCCCTTTCCGCGCAGCGCGTCCGCCCAGCGGCGCTGAATCCGCTTGAACCGCACCATGTCCCAGGCCGGCATCTCGTCCGCCACTTCAAAATGGAACAACGAGTCCAGCTCCCGCCGCTCCTCGTCGACGAACAGCACGCCCAGCTCCGGCGTCGCGAAGGCAACCTCGCCCACCGTCATGATGTTGTAGTGGCGGAACACTTCGCGGTTCATTTCCTGCAGATAATCATGAAGCCCGGGATTGTGCGTCAGATAGCGGATATCGTAAGGATCGGCCGCATCCGTGAACGTTTCGGGCTTGGCGAGCAGCGCCAGCGCGTCGAGCCGGAGGCCGTCCACACCCTTGTCCAGCCAGAAGCGGAGCATCCGGTACATCGCCTGCCGCACTTCGGGGTTCGCCCAGTTGAGGTCCGGCTGCCCGATGGCGAACGAATGCATGTAATATTGCCCGGTCGCCTCATCGAACCGCCAGCAGCTCGGGTGGAAATAGGACCGCCAGTTCGTCGGCGGTCCGCCGTCCGGCGCCGGATCGCGCCAGATATACCAGTCGCGCTTCGGATCATCCTTCGACGACCGCGAAGCGAGGAACCAGGGATGGCGGTCCGACGTATGATTGAGCACGATGTCCATCATGATCTTGAGACCCCGCCGATGCGCTTCCTCGATCAGCCGGTCGACATCCGCCATCGTCCCCGCTTCCGGCGCCACGGCATAATAGTCGGAAATGTCGTATCCGTTGTCCACGCCCGGCGATTCGTTGAACGGATTGAGCCAGATGAAATCGACGCCCAGCGAGCGGATGTAATCGAGCTTCTCGATGACGCCGCGCAGATCGCCGATGCCGTCGCCGTTCGTATCGAAGAAGCTTCGCCAGTACACCTGATAGACGACGGTTTCTTTCCACCAGGTCGGTCTGCCCAGCATGGTTTTCTCTCCCGCCGAAATGTTCTCTGTCTGTATCATCCTTTTACATATCCTCCCACAAGTCCATACACGAAATACTGCCTGAGTGCACGGGGTCGAAAAGCTTTTCAGCATCATGCGCATGTCCCCGAATCAGCCGGGGACGGCGGACTGCCCGCCTTGCCGCCGCGCTCAGACGCGGAGTCTGGCCGTCGATTCCCGGATGATCAGCCGATGGGGCAGCCGCTCGTGCAGAACGGAAACTTTCCCGTTCACCATCAGCTCGTGCAATTTGTGAACCGCACGCACGCCGATCTGATAGACCGGCTGCTCGACGGTGGTCAGCCGCGGGATGAACATGCGCGCCATCCGGATGTCGTCGAACCCGACGACCGAGAGCTGATCCGGCACGGTCCTCCCGTGATCCCGCGCGTACGCGATCACGCCCATCGCGAATTCATCCGATGCCGCGAAGACCGCCGTGATCTGCGGCGCCCGGGCGAACAGCCGGCCGGCGGCTTCGCAGGCGTCTTCAAACCGATGGGCCGCAAATTCCACATGGGAAGCGCAATGGTCGAGCCCGGCTTCCGCCAGCGCCCGCCAAAAACCCGCAAGGCGCGGCGCGCCGGATATCGTATTCCCGACCGGGAAGCCGATCATGCCGATTTCCCGGTGGCCGAGTTCGATCAGATGGCGCACCGCCTCGCAGGCCGCCTGCTCGTTGTCGATGTCCACGGACGGCGCGTCGTATTCCGGCGCATCGGTCGAGACGAGCACGAACGGCAGCCGGCTTCGCTTCAGTTCGTCATAGAGCTCTCGATGAAGCGAATCGCTCGCGAAAATGATGCCGTCCGCCTGCTTCTCGAACAGGTTCCGCACATAGGCGAGCATCCGGCTCCTGTCGCGGTCCGTGTTGCAGATGATGACGCTGTGGTTCATCTCCGCGGCGGCGTCCTGGATGCCGCGCAGCAGTCCCGCGTAATACGGATTCTCGATATCCGGGATCATGACGCCGAAGGTATCGGATTTCTTGTAGATCAGGCCGCGCGCGAAAGCGTTCGGCTTGTACCGGAGCCGCTCGATCGCTTCCTGGACGCGCTGCCGCTTCTCCGGCACGACCGTTTCGGGCGCGTTCATGACCCGCGATACGGTACTGATCGAAACGCCTGCCAGTTTCGCGACATCGCGAATCGTCGGTTTCATTGCAGCCACGCACCCCTGAATGAAACCCGAAACAAGCATGAAACGGGTTTGAAAAGCTTTTCAGGGTCATTATATCCCCCTTGACCCGGCCGGGCAACTGCTTTTTTCAGCCGCGCATGGCCATCCGGTTGCCCGACGTGTAGCGCCTCACGCCGACGGCGAACAGCGAGACGGCCAGCAGGCCGAACGCGGCGACCGCGGCGGCGGCGAGCCAGACGAACGTCCCGTCGAACCGCCGGAGCAGACCGATTGGCGCGTAGCTGATGAAGCCGGCCGGCAGCACCGTGAACAGGACGATCCGCGCCGTTCCCTTGAAAATATCCGTCGGATACGTGCTGAGCGCGACCAGACCGTTAAAGAGCTGGGAAGCCATCCCTTCCGCCTGGCCGAAGAAGAACGCCAGCGTGCCGGCGGCGAGCGTCACGAACAGGAACAGCAGGCCGCTGATCAGGAGCCCCAGCGCATATTTCGCGGCGCCGATCAGCGTATGTTCGCCGGCCAGGGCGTAGATCGCGACGCCGAACAGGAAGTCGCCCATCGCCGTCAGCGACATGCGGCTGACCAGCACGCCCAGCAGCAGCGGTTTCGGCTGCGTCAGGAACACATCCAGCTCGCCGTTCGCCACGATGGGCGCGATGCGGGGGTAATTGCCGAACAGCACGTTCGACCAGCCGAATCCGCCCGCGCTGATGCCCCACAGCAGCATGACGTCCCGCAGATCCCAGCCGTTCACGGCCGGAAAGCGTGCGAAGAAAATCGCCCAGAACACGAGCCAGATGCAGTTGTTCACGAACATCATGACCGCCAGCATGAAGAAGCTGGCCCGATACTCCATCGCGGCGGCCAGATTCAGCTTCCAGCACGTCAGCACGTACCGCAAGATGCCGGCTGCGCGCCGGACGCGGCTCCCGCGGCCGCCGGACAGCCTAACCGCCGTTGACATTCAGCTTCCGCACTCCTCTCCGATAGATGAACGCGCACAGCACCGCAAGCGCAGCGGCCCAGCCCCACTGCGTCAGCAGAAATGCGGCGAGCCGCCCGCCGTCGAACGCGACGCCCATGCGGGCCGGGAAATAGAGCACCGCCTGGAACGGCAGCCACCCGCAGACGCGTTCCAGCCAGTCCGGCATCAGTTCGAGCGGCAGCAGCATGCCGCCGGCCGTGAAATTCAGCTTCTGCAGGACGAACTCCATGCCGCGTGTCTCCTCGACCCAGAAGGCGAGCAGCGCGACGGCCAGATTGAGCAGGAACGCGACGGTGAACGCTCCGGGCAGCAGCGCGGCGAGCCCGGCCCAGCCCCAGCCGAAGGCCGGCGGCCCCATGTAGGCCCAGGCGATCGCGCTCCCCGCGGCGAGCTGGACGAGGAAGCGGACGCCCGCTTCCGCCAGATACGTCATGTAATGAAACCCGTTGTAGGCGATGGGCCGGATGAGCCGGACCGCCACCTCGCCCTGCTTCACTTCTTCCTCGATCCGGATGCACAGCTGCGGGCAGGCCATCGTGACGGCTTCCGCGAAGACGAGGTACCAGATGATCTGGTTCAGCGCGAACCCTTCGATCATCTCCGTCCCGCTCGAAGCGTACGCCGCCTTCCACAGATGGATGAAAATGAACAGAATGAGGAGCAGAAACAGCGCCCGCACGACACAATCGACCCGGTACTGCAGCTGCTGCCTGACCGCGATGATCCCGACCGCCCGGTATTTGTGCAGCTTGGCCATAACCGGCATCATGACGCCGCCCCCTCCTCCGCCGGCGGACGGCCGCTCCCGCCTTCGTAGACCGCCCGGATGACATCCTCCATCGGCGGATCTTCAACCGTCATGTCTTCGATCGCGCAATGCCCGATGAACGCGGCGAGCACATCCTCGATCGAGGCGGCGGTCGTGTCCACGGACAGCCGCCACGCGGACGGACCGGCTTCCGCGGCCCGGACGCCATCCGGCAGCTTCTCCGGCAGCCGCGCGCCGTCCCGCAGCTTGAGGCGGACCGTCTTGCAGGTCAAGACTTCGCGCTTCAGCCGCTCGACCGGGGCGTTGAAGATGACGGTTCCGTGATGGATGACGACCGCCCGTCGGCAGAGCTGCTCGATATCGGACGGATCGTGGGACGTCAGGAAAACGGTCGTCCCCTCCTCCCGGTTCCGCTCCGCGATCAGCTCGCGGATGCGCCGCTTCACGATGACATCGAGTCCGATCGTCGGCTCGTCCAGAAACAGCAGTTCCGGGCGGTGCAGGAAAGCCGCCGCGATCTCGCAGCGCATCCGCTCGCCGAGCGACAGCTTGCGGACGGGCGTCTGCATGTACGGCCCGAGCTCGAATCGTTCGACCAGCTCGTCGCGGCGGCGCAGGTAATCCGCCCGCCCCAGCTCATACATCCGGCTGAGCAATTCAAACGTGTCCGCCGGCGGCAGATGGTACCAGAGCTGCGATTTCTGCCCGAAGACGGCGCCGATTCGGAACGCCAGCGCCGCGCGCTCCTTCCACGGCACCATCCCCAGCACGCGGGCATGGCCGGACGAAGGATGGAGAATGCCGGTCAGCATTTTGATCGTCGTCGATTTGCCCGCTCCGTTCGGCCCGAGAAAAGCCAGCGTCTCGCCCGCCTCCGCCTTCAGACGGATGCCGGCCACCGCCGTCTTCTCCGTCCACTCCGGCCGCAACAGCGAACGGACGCTGGCCTTGAAGCCCTCCGGTTTCCGCTTGACGCGGAACGTTTTCACCAGCCCTTCCACTTCCAGTGCCAACACGTCTGCATGCCCTCCCATCTCGCTCTGTTCTGCTAAAGCAACAAAGACCTCCGGCCCGCACCGCCGGTAATGGCGGAACTTGCCGAAGGTCTTTTATCCCTTACGGTGTATCGCGTCCTGCTTGTTTAACCCCGAATGCCGACGCGACGATTTCGCTCGGTTCGCCCGGCCTTGCCGGCCGTCGGATCCCTAGAAATCCTTCCGTCAATCGCTTGTTGAGAACAGATATTACCACGGAATGTCAGGTTTGTAAATACCGCATTTTGGGGTGAACGCGCGTTAACGGCTCTCAAGCTCAATCCAGTTGTTGCGGATGATTTTCTTGTACCAGTAGAAACTGTCCTTCGGCGTGCGCTTCAGCGTGTTGTAATCGACATGCACGAGGCCGAAGCGGCACGTGTAGCCGAACGCCCACTCGAAATTGTCCATGAGCGACCAGGTCAGATACCCTTTCAGATTGACACCGGACTCAATCGCGCGGCCGAGCTCGGCGATATGGTCGCGCAGGAACGCGATGCGGCGGTCATCCCGGATCCGGCCGTCCGGTCCCGGCTCGTCGTTGTAGCAGACGCCGTTCTCCGTGATGTAGATCGGAATCGGGCCGAAATTATCCGTCAGCCAGGTCAGCATCTTGTACAGGCCTTCCGGATAAATGAACCAGCCCTTGTCCGACTTGGCATAGCCGAGATCGACATGCTCGAGGTCCAGGTAGTTGTTGCCCGGCTTGTGCCGCACGATGTTGCCGCCGTAGAAGTTCAGGCCCAGGAAATCCATCGGCTCGCGGATGATGTCCATGTCGCCCGGCTCGACGACCGGCTCGGCGCCTTTCGACTTGATCCATTCCGCCATCTTCTCCGGATACTTGCCGGTGAAGACCGGCTCCACGAACCAGTTGTAGATGGAAAATGCGCGGTAGGCCGCGTCGACGTCCTCCTGCTTGCGGGTGAGCGGCTCGTACCAGTACATGTCCGGCGCGTAGCCGATCTGCCCCTTCACGCCTAGCTCGCGGAAGCGGCGCACCGTCCGGCCGTGGGCGACCATGACGTTGTGGGCGACCTGAATGGCCGACTGCCAATTCGTGATGCCCGGCGCGTGCCGGCCGAGCAGATGGCCGTTGATCGCGATGCACCACGGTTCATTGAACGTCATGTAGTAATCGATCAGCCCGTCGAATTCGCGGAACATCGTCTCGGCGAAACGGACGAACGCATCGATCGTCGCCCGGTTTTCCCAGCCTCCCCGGTCCTGCAGCGCCTGCGGGAGTTCCCAGTGATAGAGCGTGCAGAACGGGGTGATGCCCGCCTCGCGCAGCTTCGTCACGAACCGCTTGTAATGCGCGATGCCCTTCGGGTTCACCTCGCCGTCCCCTTGCGGATAGATGCGCGGCCAGGACACCGAGAAGCGGTACGCTTTCACGCCGAGCTCTTTCATCAGCGCGATGTCTTCTTCATACCGGTGGTAACTGTCGCATGCGACGCTCGCGTCGTCGCCGTTCATGATGCGCCCCGGAATGGCGGCCAGTGTATCCCAGATCGACGGACCGCGGCCGTCCTCGGTCAGCGCGCCCTCGATCTGATAGGCGGACGTCGAGACGCCCCAGACGAAATCTTTCGGAAACGTTAAAATGGTCACGCGTTTATACCTCCTGATCGTGTGACGTCAACCGCTGCAATCCGCGGCTCACCCTTCCGCCGGCACGACATCCCACTCGTGGATCTCATACCCGCGCGCGCCATGCACAATGTACGGGTCCTGCTTCACCCAGTTTTCCACTTCCTCGTACGAGCGCGCCTTGTAGATGACCAGACCGCCTGCGCCGTCGGTGAACCGCCCGTTGGCGAACAGCCGGCCGGCCGCGCGCTGCTCGGCCAGAAACTGCAGATGCTCCGGCCGGAAGCGGTCGCTCTTCTCCGCATCCTTCATCGGCAGGAAGACGGCGTAATGCTTGATCGGGCCCGCTTCGCTTTCCTTCGCGTCTTCGTCCGTCTGGAAGCGGAACATCGCCGCCATGTCGCGGTCGCCGTAGCCGGATGCGATCGCGCGGTGAAACAGGCTGCGCACACGCGCCCCGGCCTTCAGCCGGACGCCGCTCTTCTCCGCCATCTCGGCCGCCAGATCGAGGTCTTTGCCGAGCAGCTTGATGGCGAAGCCGGGATCATACGCTTCCTTCGCGATGAAGCCCGCGTAATGGCGGTCGAGCATGCGGCTGCTGGCGAAGCTCGCCATCAGAATGTCGACAAGCGCCGCCTCGTCGAGCCCGGCCTTGCGCCCCAACGCCAGCGCCTCGCTGACCGCCTGCGTATGGATGCCGACCATGAGCTGGTTGATCAGCTTGACGACCGAGCCGCTGCCGCTCGGACCGACATAATAGATCTGCTTGCCCATCGCCTCGAAGGCGGGCCTCGCCCGGTCGAACGCTTCGCGTTCGCCGCCGACCATGATGCTGAGCGTGCCTTCGGCCGCGCCGACCGTACCGCCGCTTACCGGCGCGTCGAGAAACGCGATGCCGCGGGCCGCCGCCGCATCGAACAGGCGCCGGTTCAGTTCGGGGCCGACCGTGCTGCAATCGACGAGCAGGAGACCGGGCCGGCCGTTCGGAATCAGGCCGTCCTGCGCCGTATACACCGCTTCGACGTCGGCAGGCATCGGCAGGCAGGTGATGACCATGTCCATTTCGGCCGCCAGCTGCGCCCGGGTCAGCCCGGTCTTGCCGCCCGCCTGCGCGAATTTCTCCTCCGCTCCCTTGCTGCGGTTCAGTCCGTACACCTCGAAGCCGGCCTTGACCAGGTTGACCGCCATGGGCAGCCCCATGTTCCCGAGTCCGATGAACCCGATTTTCTTCATGTTTCACCGTCCCTTTCGCTGTTTGGCGGAAATGCGATTCCCGACGGCACCATTGTAAAACAGCGCGCACCCGGGGGACAAGGAACGTTTTCCCGCTGACTGGACATGCCGGCAACGCATATACATGGTGGTGGGGTCTTACGCATTTGCATCCAGCGGGATCCGGAGGGGAGGGGCTTAAGCCCATGTCAAATGCCAAAGCCATGAAACTGCTCACCGGCGTGATGGAAGCCGTCCTGGCCATTCCGGTGCTCGGAGGCCTCATTGTCCTGGCCAGTGCCTACTGGGCGCTGGTCGTCATGTGCGTCCTGCATGCTGCAACACTCATCATCCTGAATTTCGAAAGTCCGGAATAGCGCTAGTCGGATGAAGCGATCAGCAAAGATTCCATTCAATTTTGTGGCTGTTTTTCCAGTCAATTCGAGTGATTGCAGGCTAGATGGGTAAACGTTCCCCCT